>NZ_JBHVHQ010000181.1:0-12118 GCF_042800135.1 Streptomyces sp. NPDC057654
GCCATCAGCACCTCGGGGTCGGCCAGCAGCGCCCGCGCAAGCCGGACGCGCTGCCGCTGGCCGCCGGAGAGGTTGCGGCCCTGCGCGTCGATGTGCGAATCGAGGCCCTTCGGCAGGCCGAGGACGATGTCCTGCGCGGCGGCGGCGCGCAGGGCCCGGCCGACGGCTGTCGCGTCGGGTGTACGGGGCGCGGCACCCTCGTCGGACTGGTCGGACTGGTCGGGCTCGTCGCATCCGTCGAGTACGGCGGGGTCCGCGCGGCCCGCGACGACCTCGCGCAGCGTGCCGGAGAACAGGTCGGCCTCGTTGTCCGCCACCAGGATCCGCTCCCGTACCTGCGTCAGCTCGATGTCCCCGAGGCGTACGCCGCCCCAGGTGGCCGCCGACTCGGCGAACCGGCCGAGGCGGTCGACGACGGCCGCGGTCTCCGACGGCCGGCCGCTGACCAGCGCGGTCAGCTTCCCGGGCGCGACCTCCACGCCGGAGTCCGGGTCACACAGTACGGACGGCGGCCCGGGGGCGTCCGCCGTCGCCCCGCTGCCCGCGGGATCGGGCTCCAGGTCCAGGAGGCGGATGACGCGCCGGGCGGCCACCAGGCCGCGGCTGAGGTCGTAGCCGCCCTCGATGAAGAACGCCACCGGCACCACCAGGACCGCGACGTAGCCGTAGACCGCCACGAGTTCGCCCACGCTGATCGTTCCCTGGGCGGCCATCCGGGCCGCGAGCCAGGTCACGGCGGCGAGGAACAGCGCCGGCAGCCCGAGGCCGAGGGCCTGGATCCAGCTCGTCACCGACCCGACCCGGTACCCCTCCGCCTGGAGCGCCCGCGAGCCCTGCCGGTAGCGCTCGGCGAAGACCTCCTTGCCGCCCAGGCCGTTCAGGACCCGCAGGCCCCCGGCGAGGTCCATGAAGCGGGCGGCGAGCGTGCCCTGATGCTCCCGGTACGCGCTCTCCCTGCCCTGGAGCCGCTCCAGCAGCGGGCCGAGCACGAGGGCGAGCAGCGGCACGCCGAGCAGCACCACGACGGCGAGCAGCCAGGAGACGGACAGCAGCAGCGCGGCGACGACGATGTACGCGAGGACCGCGCCGACGCCCGGACCGGTGAGGGTCAGGGTCTGGCTGATGGTCTGGACGTCGCCCATCCCGATGGTGACGATCTCGCCCGCGGTCATCCGGCGCGGCAGCGCGGCCCCCAGCCGGGTCGTCTGGAGCGCCACGACCCGCACGGTGCGGAAGGTGGCGTCCATCCGGACCCTGGTCATGGTGCGGTGCCGCATGATGGCCAGCCAGGCGTTGAGCACCCCGACGCCGAGCAGCGCCGCCGCCCAGCCGGCCAGCGCGCCGGTGCGGCCCGCCCGGAGCCCGTCGTCGATGGCGCGGGAGAGCACGTACGGCGGCAGCGTCAGGCAGACCATCCAGAGGCTGCCCAACAGCGCTCCGGCGGCGATCCGGTGACGCTGACTGGCCACCAGCCACCAGAGGTACCGGATGGCGCTGCGGCGGTCAGGTGTGCCCGGATTCATCACCGAATCTGTCATCTGCCGAACTTTAGTAAGCACCCGACGCAAATGGCCACAAGAGATTGGCGGGGGAGCTGTCAGGGAACAACAAGAAGAGCACGCGAGGGACGCGCGGGCGCGTCGAGAGCGCCCACAAGAAGAGGAGCACGGCCGGGCCTTCGGGGCGTATGCGCCTTTATCCCGAGTACGTCTCGCGAAACCTTTGATGCCGTCCCTCGTACGAGGGACAGTGCTCTCGCTCCGGCGCGGGACCAACACCGATACTGCTATAGCGAGTTGTCGCTGTCCGCAACCCTGGAGGAGACCGGCATGCTTCACGGCATTGACGTCAGCAGTTACCAGAGCGAGAAATACCCGGTGGATGACATCGACTTCGCGTTCGTCAAGGTGACCGAGGGCACCTCGTACACGAACCCGAAGTGGGTGGCCCAGCGCGACCGGGCCCGCAAGGCGGGGCTCGTCGTCGGCTATTACCACTTCGGCAGCGGGGGCTCGATGACCGCGCAGGGGGATTATTTCCTCGGGAAAATCAAGTTGAGGGCCGGGGACATCCTGTGTTTCGACTGGGAGAGCACCAGCGTCACGTGTGCGGAAAAGGACGCCTGGCTCGCCCATGTGAAGCGCAAGGCGCCCGGACACAAGGTCGTTCTCTACTGCAACCGCGATTACTGGCTGCACCGGGACACCACCAGCCAGGCCGGAGACGGACTGTGGATCGCGGACCCGGAGCACGCGGCCGGGCACCCCGCGGTCAAACACTCGTGGACCTTCCACCAGTACAGTTCCGCGGGAAATCTGGACCGGGACGTGGCGAATTTCGCCGACATGGACGCGCTGCGGTCCTGGGCCGGGGCGCCGAAGGCGGCGGCCGAGGCCGACGAGGCGCCGCCTGAGGGCGAGCCCGTGTCCGGCTGATGGGGGAGGGCCCCGCCAGTTCGCCGTCCGGCAGGGCCCTCCTTCCGCGCGGCTGAACGCTTCTGTAGTACGTACCTTCGTGCGGCCGAGCGCCGTTCAGCCCGCGCTCCCGCACGCGTGCGGGCTCAGCGCGTCGAAACCGACCAGCGCGAACAGGAGCAGCCCGAGCAGAATCCGGTAGACCACGAAGGGCAGGAAGCTCCTGGTCGAGATGAACTTGATGAACCAGTTCAAGTGTCAAGGTCCTGAGCCGCTTTGACCTGCTGTTTCCACCACTCTTCAAGGTCGAAATGGGAGAGCAGTGGGAGATGGCGCCTTCCAGCGCTCTCCCTCGCTGGCCACGAAGCGCAGGCACCTGGTTTGCAGCGAATCGGCAATCTCTTCGGGTGCCGGCGGGATCCTGGCCTCCTTGGGGATCTCCCAGACCGTGGACGCCGCCACTTTCACGCCGAGGATGAGCAGTTCACCGTGCAGGTGCCGGTAGCCCCAGGTCGGGTTCTTGAGGGCCCGGCGCAGGACCAGGGCGCGGATGGAGCGCGCGGTGCGCGGTCGGCTCCCGGTTTTCGGCCGGGACCGGGCGGCGTGGCGGCGGGCGACTATGTCGCGGTGCCAACGCAGCACGGTGTCGGGCCGCACCAGCAGCCGCATCCGACGCAGCACCTCGGGCGGCAGACCCAGCGCCGCCAGGAACGCCCGTGTCAGGCAATTCCCCACTCTCCGACCGTCGAGTCGGCGCTCCAGTACCCCGATTCTGATGACGCAGCGCGAAAATCTCGATGTCCTTGCCATGGTCGCTCATCACCAGCAGGCGTAGCAGGGCGAACACGTTCGTCACAGCGAGATGGGTCAGTCGCAGCAGCACGACCGGCCATCATGCCGGGGCGACCACCAGGTGCCCAGAGCACCCGCCCAAACGCCCGCGCTCGACACCACCCGTACGCCAGCCCCCACCGGGACGGATGAGTTTTTCGGCAGGTGCAAGGTAAGCAGCTCTGTAACTGATCGTTTCAGAATGAGTTCGGTGTGGCGGCTGGGAGTTGGGGTCGGCACGGGGCAGGGTTTACTGCATGGCTGACGATCTTGTACCCGATGATCTGTGGGAGCGGATAGCTCCGCTGCTCCCGGCCCGGCCGCCGCGTCGGCATCGTTTCCCCGGCCGCAAGCCGGTGGATGACCGGGTTGCGCCGGCGGGCATCGTGTACGTGCTGTGCACGGGGGTGGCCTGGGCGGATGTGCCCGCTGAGCGGATCGGCTGCAGCGGGGTGACCTGCCGGCGGCGGCTGCGGGACTGGACCGAGGCCGGGGTCTGGCCCCGCCTCCACGCGGCCTTGCCGGCCGAGCTCCGCAGTGCCGGACTCCTCGGCATGGACGACTGCTCGATCGACGGCTCCCGAGCCCTCAAAGGGGGGGCTCACACCGGCCCTTCACCGGTCGACCGCGCGCGTCCCGGCTCCAAGCACCATGTGATCGTCGACCGGCACGGCATCCCGCTCGCCGTGTCGCTGACCGGCGGCAACCGCCACGACGTCACCCAGCTGATGCCTCTGCTGGACGCCATACCCCGGATCAAAGGGCTCCGGGGCCGGCCGCTGCACCGGCCCAGGCGGCTGTTCGCCGACCGCGGCTACGACTTCGACACGTACCGCCGGCTGATCCGCAAGCGCGGCATCACCCCGAAGATCGCCCGCCGCGGTGCCCCACACGGCTCCGGCCTGGGCAAGACCCGCTGGGTCGTAGAGCGCACCTTCGCGTGGCTGCATCAGTTCAAACGCCTGCGCATCCGCTACGAGATACGCGCCGACCTCCACCAGGGACTCCTCGAACTCGCCTGCACCATCATCTGCTTGAGACGACTACCCACCGCATTCTGAAACGATCAGTAAGGCCGACGGCGCGTCTCCTCTGTCACAGTCGCACGTCGACCGGCTCGCCGCCATCCTGCGCCGGGCAGGCTCTCAGGCCAGTGCACGTCGTGGACGCGGAGCACCACACCGGACGGCTGGGGGCCGTGGGAGCGGTACTCGGCACCGGCGGCACGGGGTGCGGTCACGCTCCTCTCGCGTTCGCGCTCAAAGTCCCCGGCCAAGGCAGCCACACAGCGATCCCCATCGGATGCGCGCTCACCGACGATGTGCGAGGCTGCGAAGCGCGCCTACTTCGTCTCGTTCGGGTGGCTCGTGTGCACCTGCTCCAGGAAGACCGTGCGCTCGTGGACGTAAAACCAGATGCGCGCGGTGCCCTTCGCAGTCGGTTTGTGCTGCCACCTCTCATGGGTCGCGCCGCCACGCTCGATGACGCCGAGCTCACCCTTGAGCCGATAGTTCGTCGGCGTCGTGGACAGTGGCGTCCGCGTGAGGAAGTCCCAGGTCTCCGTTATGGGGTTGCGGATCGTCGCGACGAGGTCGCGCCATCCCTTCTGCGCGTCGGCTGTGGCAAAGCGGATCTCGTACTCGATTTTCTTCGGAGGGCGAGGAACCAGCTCGCCCTTCCTGGCGGCCAGCACGGTTAGGGACGCTCCACGGTCTCATCGTCGTCGAGCCACTCCAGACCGGCGCTGCCGCTGCTGAGCCCGGCCGCGACGGCGGTGGCCGTCTCCTTCCAGGAGGTCAGCTCTGCGATCGCGCGGTGCGGCTGGTCGGTGGAGAACGACGCGCGCGCCGCATCGACGAGGTCCTGCGCGCAGGACTCCCGGTCGGCCGGCGACAGCGCGAGCATCCAAGGGAAGGCCTTGGACATCCGCTCGGCGAGCGAGCCGCGGTCGTCGAGGGTGACGGTGATGAGCTGCGCGGCAAAGTTCAGCAAGCGGGCACGACCCTCGGCCTCGCGCTGCGACATCAGGACCAGAGCCTCGCCGTCGCGCCGGGTCACCGTCACGGGGTGGTCCTCGGCCTCGGCGAAGACCTCGGCGGAGTGCTTACTCAGGTCCGAGGAACGCCGAGTCGCCACGGGGAGGTCTGCTGCTATGGTCATGGATCCATAGTATTCGGAACGTATTCGGAAGTCCAGTGGAGGTCGCAGAGTGCGTGCGCCAGACTCGACCTCCGGACGCGGTCCGATGTCAGATCTCAGCCTTCCTTGATGCTTGGGTCAGACCCGAACTCACAGCCGGTCGATCGTCGAGATGGGGCGCGCACTTACTGATGGTTTGAGAATGAGGTGGCTGCGGATCTTGTGCTCGACGAGCATGGTCGCCAGGGTGTCCCAGGTGCGTGCTGATCTTGTTCCTGTCGGCCTGTCGGCCTGTCGGCCTGTCGGCCTGTCGGCCTGTCGGCCTGTCGGCCTGTCGGCCTGTCGGCAGCGGGAGGCCCGCGTCGACGGGCAGCTCAGCCTGATTCACGGGTGCGCCGCCGCGGTCGTAGCTGCCCAGCTGGCCAACAGTTGCAGACGCTCGGCAGTGGGGGAGGCGGGCTCGGCAATGTACGCGGACAAGGTGATGGAGGGAGAGGAGTCGAGGGTCAGTTCCTCGAAGCCCAGGATGAGCTCTCCGACCTGGTGGTGGAGGGTCTTCCTGCCCGCGCGGTGGACGCCGACATCGTGAGCGGCCCAGCGGGATCTGAAGTCGGTGCTTCGCGTGGACAACTCGCCGACGAGCTGTATCAGCTGCTTGTCGTGCGGTGTCGCGCCCGCCTGGGCACGGAGGATGCGCACGCACGCGGCTGCCGCATCGTCGAGGTCGTCGTAGAACTTGGCCGCGGCGGGGTCGAGGAAGACGACGGAGGCCAGGTTCGGCGGGGAGGCTGATGAGCGCCGGGTCGGGCTGGTGAAGGCCATGTCGAACAGGGCCCGGCCGAGAGCGTTGGACGCGAGGACGTCGAGCCTCTTGCTCAGGGCGATGACGGGGGTGGCGCTCATCGCATCGATGAGCAGTTGTACCTGCTGCGGCACGCCCGCCGCGACCTTCGGCTGTCTCCTCGCACGCGAGGGGCGGCGCGCGGTGCGGGCGAGGTCGTAGAGGTAGGCGCTCTCGTCCTCGGTCAGCTGCAGGGCACGGGCAAGGGCGTCGAGGACCTCGTCGGAGACCCCTGTCAGGTCGCCTTTCTCGATCCGGGTGTAGTAGTCGACCGAGACGCCGGAGAGCATCGCGACTTCCTCCCGGCGCAGGCCGGGGACGCGGCGCGCTCCGCCGCCCTTCGGGATGCCGGCCATGTCGGGGGTGATCTTCGCGCGGCGGGTGGCCAGGAAGTCCCGTACCCGTTCGTCCTTCGGTGCCATGACCTCACGCTATGGGTGATCGGGGCCAGGGGCCAGGTTCCGCCAGACCCCCCTCTGAGGGGGGTTCTATTGCAACCTTCCACCCTCGATCGAGGGCACCCACAGTTGATGTCGTAAGAGCCGACGGGCGCCGGCCCGGCTCCCGTACGACGATGAGTGGGACAGCCAGGAGGAATCATGACTGAACGGACCGAGCGCGTGAGCTTCCGTTCCCCGGGGGATGGCCTGGGACCTGGCGGGAATCCTCCACCTCCCCGCGGATTTCGACGAGAACGGCTCCTATCCGGCGATCGTGAGCGTTCCCCCGATCGGCAGCTGCAAGGAACAGACCGCCGGCAACGTGTACGCGAAGGCGCTGGCGGAGGCCGGCTACGTGGTACTCGCCTTCGACGCCACTTACCAGGGTGAGAGCAGCGGGCAGCCGCGTCTGGTCGAGGATCCCGCGCAGCGTGTGGAGGACGCCCGCGTCGCGGTCGATCACCTCGTGACGCTGCCGTACGTCGATGTGGACCGCATCGGCGGGATCGGGGTCTGCGGCGGTGGCGGCTACGTCATCAACGCGACCATGACCGACCGCCGGATCAAGGCCGTCACCAGCATCACCGGCGTCAGCTTCGGACGCCTCAGCCGCGAGTCGTTCAGCGGCTACGACCCGATCGGCGCTCTGGAGCAGATGGCGGCGCAGCGCACCGCCGAGGCGCGCGGCGCGGATCCGCGGGTCGACGACCTCCTGCCTGCCTCGGTCGAGGCCGGACGGGAGACGGGGCTGACGGACATCGACGTGCTGGAGGCCACGGACTACTACAAGACCGGCCGGGGACAGAGCCCGGGCGGCGCCACGAGCGCGGTGCTGTCGCGTCGCGCGGCGGCGATCGGCTGGGACGCGTTCTTCGGCGCCGAGCAGCTGCTCACCCGGCCGCTACTGGTCGTGATCGGCGACAAGCCCGGCGGGTTCGGCGCCTACCGCGACGGCCAGGAGATCTACGGTCGCGCCGCCTCGAAGGACAAGCGGCTCCTCGTCGTGGAGGACACCTCGCACTACGACCTCTACGACCGGCCGGAGCCGACGCGCCAGGCCATCGAAGCCGCGACGGAGTTCGTCGGCACCCACCTGTGAGCCCGGCCCACCCAGAAACCCATTCGACAGCAGACCCGAGGAAAATCATGAGCGAGAACATCAGCATCAGGACCCTCAACGGCTACGGCACCACCCTCGCCGCAGTGATCAACTTCCCGGAAGGCTTCGACGCGTCGAAGACCTACCCGGCGATCGTCGTCTCCCACCCGGGCGGCGGCGTGAAGGAGCAGGCAGCCGGCCTGTACGCGGGCAAGCTCGCCGAGCACGGCTTCGTGACCGTCGCCTACGATGCCTCGTTCCAGGGCGCGAGCACCGGGGAGCCGCGACAGCTGGAGAACCCGCACATCCGCACTGAGGACGTCAGCGCCGTGGTCGACTACCTGACCACGCTCGACTACGTGGACAGCAGCCGCATCGGCGCGATGGGCATCTGTGCCGGGGCCGGCTACACCGCGAACGCCGCGATCAACGACCCCCGCATCAAGGCCGTGGGCACCGTGAGCCTCGTCAACATCGGCCAGATGTTCCGCAACGGCTGGACGAACGACGTCGCCGACGCCGACGCCGCCCCCCTGCTCGCGATGGGCGCCGAAGCCCGCACCACCGATGTCCAGGGCAAGGACAACCCCTTCCCGCTCGCACCGATGCGCGAGGAAGACGCGCCGAACGAGGAACTGCGCCAGGCGTGGGAGTACTACCACACGCCGCGCTGCGAGCACCCCAACGCACCCGGCTTCATGACCACGCGCAGTCTGAGCCAGATCATCACCTACGACGCCTTCCACAAGGCCGAGGCGTTCCTCACGCAGCCGCTGCTGGTCGTCGCGGGCAGCGAGGCCGGATCGAAGTGGATGAGCGATGACCTGTTCGCGCGCGCCGCGAGCAAGGACAAGTCCTTTCACGTCGTCGAGGGATCGAACCACATGGAGCTCTACGACGGCGAGAAGGAGGTCGCCGAGGCCGTCAGCACGCTCGGCCCCTTCTTCGCCGGCCAGCTCTGCCCCGGGCAGTCGTCGCTGCCCCGCACCGATCACGCGGGGCAGCATGACCGCAGACGCGAAAGGAAGACCGCCATGGCCGCTTGGACCCCGGATGAGCTCGACCGCATCAACGCCGAGACCTACTTCACCGTCGGGGCGACCCTTCCCGACGGAACCACCCCCAAGACCGTCGACATCTGGTCCGTGCCCGTCGGGAACCGGATCTTCATCCGCTCCTACAACGGCACGCAGGGGAAGTGGTACGGGCCGGCGCTGAAGACCGGCCGGGGCCGGATCTCGGCCGGCGGGGTCGACAAGCCGGTGCGCTTCGTACCCGTCGCCCCCGACGACGAGGAGACCAACCAGGCCGTCGACGCCTCCTACCTGGAGAAGTACGCGGACAGCGAGTACTCGGTGACGATGTCGACCGAGCCCGTACGCCGCAACACCCTGGAGGTGGTCCCCGAGGAGTGAAGCCCCGGATGCGCGCAGCGGCGGCTAGTCGCGTGGTTATGCCCCCACACGAAGGCAGCGAGCAGGATCACGCCGGCCACAAGCGGAGCGAAGACCCACGGACTGGCCCGGCATTGACGTTCGACCTCGCTGAGGCCCTGAACGAGGCGACGACACTGCTACCCAGCTGGCGAGCACCCCTTACTGATCATCGGAGAATGAAGTTCGGAGGCGGCGAAGGCATATGAAGCAACAAGCCAGTTCGAGCAGGCCCTGGTGAAGATCCGCACGTCGTTCGTAGCGGATGCGGAACCGCTTGAACTGGTGCAGCCAGGCGAAGGCGCGCTCGACCACCCAGCGCACCTTGCCCAGCCCGGAGCCGTGCGCGACGCCGCGCCGGGCGATCATCGGCCTGATGCCGCGCTTCCACAGCAGACGACGGTACTTGTCGAAGTCGTAGCCCCGATCGGCATACAGACGCCGGGGGCTGTGGCGGGGACGGCCTCGCAGACCCCTAATCGCTGGCATTGCGTCCAGCAGCGGCAGGAGCTGGGTGACGTCATGGCGGTTGCCACCGGTGAGCGTGACGACGAGCGGGGTGCCATGGCGGTCGACGATCAGATGGTGCTTGGAGCCGGGACGGGCACGGTCGACGGGAGAGGGGCCGACGTGATCTCCCCTTTGAGGGCCTGGACGTGAGAACCGTCCACGGCACAGTCATCCAGGTCCAGCAGGTCGGCGCGGCGCAGTTCGGTCAGCAGGGCGGCGTGCAGACGTGGCCAGACGCCAGCTTCGGTCCAGTCCCGCAGCCGGCGCCAGGCCGTTACGCCAGAGCAGCCCACGGTCTCGGCCGGGACATCGCGCCAGGCGACACCGGTGCGTAAGACGTACAGGACACCCGCGAAGGCCGCTCGGTCCGGAACACGCAGTCGGCCCGGGTGGCGGTGACGCCGTTCGGGAGCGGGCGGCAGAAGCGGCGCCACCCGCGCCCGCAGGTCATCCGGAACACGATCAGCACGCATCCGGAACATGATGCCGACCAAGATCGTCGAGCACAAGATCCGTAGCTCAACTCATTCTGAAATGATCAGTAAGCCGAGCAACATCTGCACGGATGCCGAGCTGATAGCCGAACTCCTCGCTCCCGCCCTGTTCGGCCACCACCGGCCCCGGCAGGTCACCGTGATCGAGCACCACTTCGCGCACGCCGCCTCCGCCTTCCACTCCAGCGGTTTCGGCGAGGCCGCCGTCTTGGTGGTCGATGGCTCCGGCGACGGCGTCTCCGCCGCCCTCGCCCACGGCACCGCTGACGGACTGAAGGTCCTGCGCCAGTTCCCGTTCAGTTAGTCGCTGGGCTGGTTCTACGAGAGCGTCGCCGAACACCTCGGACTCGACAACTGGACCAGCTCCGGCAAGCTCATGGGCCTGGCCGACTACGGCAACCCCGACCGCTACACCCTCGACGTCCTCACCGCCCGCGCTGGCGGCTCGTCGAGAAGGAGCTGAGCGACGTCATCGTGACGGCCGCAGTGGCACTTGCCACCATCAGCCCGGACCCGGAGAAGGCGCTCGCCGACCGCGTCCAGGGCCTGCTGGCGCGCCTCAGCCTCGACTGACCCGGGCCCTTCCGCGCCATCCCCTACTTTGCGGACGCACACGTTCTAGTGGGGTGGTGTCCCGCCTCCCCGGTGGGAGATGAGTGGGAGATGATCATGGCGCGGTGCTGCAATCAGGCGCTAGAAAATGCTAGATAGCGCCACCTGTGAGGCCCCGAACTACCCCGCCGACTCACCCGCGTGCGGGCTCAACACCCCCATGCTGACCAGCGCGAACAGGAGCAGCCCAAGCAGAATCCGGTAGACCACGAAGGGCATGAAGCTCCTGGTCGAGATGAACTTCATGAACCACGCGATCACCGCGTAGCCGACCGCGAAGGCGATGAGCGTGGCGAGGGCCGTCGGCCCCCACGCCGTATGGCCGTCGCCCGCGTCCTTGAGCTCGAAGACGCCGGAGGCCAGTACCGCGGGCACGGCCAGCAGGAAGGAGTACCGGGCGGCCGATTCGCGGGTGTAGCCCAGGAGCAGCCCGCCGCTGATCGTCGCGCCCGACCGGGACACCCCCGGCACCAGAGCCAGCGCCTGGCACGCGCCGTAGATCAGCCCGTCCTTGACGTCGAGGTCCGTCAGATCCTTGCGCTGGGTCGCGGCCCGGTGCCGCCCGCCGCCCTCGTCGCGCGCGGCCCGCCGGTCGGCGAAGCCCAGCACGAGCCCCATCACCACGAGAGTGGCGGCGATCAGCCGCAGATCGCGGAACGGGCCCTCGATGGCGCCCTTGAGCAGCAGGCCGAGCACGCCGATGGGGATCGAGCCGATGATGACGAGCCAGCCCATCCGCGCGTCTCTGTCGCCCCGCTCACCTTTTCCGACGACCGACCGGAACCACGCCGAGACGATCCGCGCGATGTCCTTGCGGAAATAGATCAGCACGGCCGTTTCGGTGCCGATCTGCGTGACCGCGGTAAAAGCCGCGCCCGGGTCGTTCCAGTCCGCGAAAGCGGCGGTGAGCCGCAGATGGGCGCTGGAGGAGATCGGGAGGAACTCGGTCAGCCCCTGGACGAGCCCGAGGACGAAGGATTCGAACCACGACATGAGGCTTGTGCCATCCAAATGATGATCATGGCCGGACCGGCGACGGCGCGATCGGACAGACGTAACGGATGTCCGGCGTTCCAGCGTTCCGGCGTTCCAGGGTTCCGGAATTCTGGCCTTCCGGTTCCAGGCCGGCGCGGTGCGGCGGCCGCAGGCGATGATCCACCGGGCGGAAGTCAGCCTAGCGTCGTGAAGTGAACGTTTCGGTGAATTGCCGAAGTTCGCGTCGCGGGGCGGAGCGTATACCGGGGAAGGCGCGAGAGGATTCCGGGAATCGGTCGCGATTCGCGAGCGCAACCATTGCCGCGGGCG
>NZ_JBHVHQ010000182.1:0-12017 GCF_042800135.1 Streptomyces sp. NPDC057654
ACCGGAGACCGCCCGCGTGCTGACGGCGGCGGCCGACGCCGCCCGCGCCACGCCCGGCGTCGCCTTCCTGCGCCCCGGCCTCGCCGACATGGTCCGCGGCGCCGCCGCCCGCCGGCTGCCCGCGGGCGCGGGCGGCGCGGTGGCCGCCTGGGGCGCCGCCCGGAGCCGGATCGCGGGCGTACGGGCGGAGCGCCTGCCTGGCGCGGGCGGCTGGCAGCTCCGCGTCCACCTGGCCGTACGCCGCGGCCACCAGGCGCTCGCCGTGACCCGCGCGGTGCGCGCCGCCGTCACCTCGGCCGTCGTCGAAGCCGTCACGCGGCCGGGGGAACCGGCCCCGCACGTGGGCGTGAGCGTCACCGTCACCGACATCACCTGAGGCGGCGTCCGGCGGCCGGGGCGCTTTTGCGGGAACGGCAACAGGGTTTGGCGATCCGGGGACGTACGGCGGAAGCTCGGACTCGTACGCACCAGGCCGACCGGAGGCAGCGATGACCGACCAGCAGCAGCTCACGGACCACGGACACCGACACCAGCACGGGCATCAGCACCACCATCACGACGGGGCGGAGATGGACTGGGACGTGATGGGCCCGCTGCTCGAAATGGGCGCCGAAGTCGAGGCGCCCGTCGTCGACCAGGCCGCGGTCTGGCTCCGCGAACGCGCCGAGGCCGCGGGCGCGCCCCCGGTCCGGCGGCTGCTCGACATCGGCAGCGGGCCCGGCGTCGGCGCCTGCCAGTTCGCGCGGGCGTTCCCGGAGGCCGAGGTCGTCGCCGTGGACGGCACGGAGGCGCTGCTGGAGCGCACCCGCGCCCGCGCCGCCGGGCTGGGCCTCGCCGAGCGCGTACACACCCGCCTCGCCGACCTCCCCGACGGGCTCGACGCGATCGGCGACGCCGATCTCATCTGGTCCAGCATGACCCTGCACCACATCGGCGACCAGCAGGACGCCGTGGAGCGGCTCGCCCGGAAACTGCGCCCCGGCGGCCTCCTCGCCGTCGCCGAGGGCGGCCTGCCGATGCGCGCGCTGCCCCGCGACATCGGCTTCGGCCGCCCCGGACTCCAGGCCCGACTGGATGTGCTCAACGACGACTGGTTCACCGACATGCGGGCCGCGCTGCCCGACGCCAAGGAGGCCGTCGAGGACTGGCCCGCGTTCCTGGCCGCCGCCGGGCTCACGGACGTACGGAGCCGGACCTTCCTCATCGACCTGCCCGCCCCGCTCGGCGCGGACGCCCGCGCGTACGTCCACGCCACGCTCGCCCGTAAGGGAGAGGCCGCGAACGAACTCCTCGACGCCGAGGACCGCGCCGCGCTGGAGCGCCTCCTCGACCCCGAGGACCCGAGGGGCCTGCTGCTGCGCCCGGACGCCTTCCTGCTCGGCGCCCGCACCGTGCACACGGCGGTGCGGCCCGCCTGACGCGGTCCGCGGCGCCTTTCGTCAGAGGCCGCGTCAGAGGCCGCGTCAGAGGTCGAAGGACTCCGGGTCCGGGCCCAGCCGGTTGCCGGAGTCCAGCGTCGCGATCGACGCCAGATCCTCGTCGTCCAGCTCGAAGCCGAGGACGTCGATGTTCTCCTTGATCCGGGACGGGGTCACGGACTTGGGGATGACGATGTTGCCGAGCTGGAGGTGCCAGCGCAGCACCGTCTGCGCCGGGGTGACGCCGTGCTTCCGCGCGATGGCGGCGATCTTCGGGTCGTCCAGCAGGTCCTTGCCCTGGCCCAGCGGGGACCACGCCTCGGTGGCGATGTTGTGCTGGGCGTGGTAGGCGCGCGCCTCGGCCTGGGCGAACTGCGGGTGCAGTTCGATCTGGTCCACGGCCGGGACGACGGACGTCTCGGCGGCGAGCTGCTCCAGGTGGTGCGGCTGGAAGTTGGAGACGCCGATCGCCTTGGCGCGGCCGTCGGCGAGGATCTTCTCGAAGGCCCGGTAGGTGTTGACGGTCTCGCCGCGCCACCAGATCGGCCAGTGGATGAGGTACAGGTCGACATAGTCCAGGCCGAGCTTGGACAGCGACGCGTCGAAGGCGCGCAGCGTGGTGTCGTACCCCTGATCGGCGTTCCACAGCTTCGTCGTGACGAACAGTTCGTCACGGTCGATGCCGGAGGCAGCCAGCGCCTTGCCGGTGCCCACCTCGTTCTCGTACGCGGCGGCGGTGTCGATGCTGCGGTAGCCGGCCTCCAGGGCGTGGCCCACCGCGGTGAACGCCTCGTCGTCGGCGACCTGCCACACGCCGAAGCCGAGCTGTGGCATTTCGACGCCGTTGTTGAGAGTGATGGAAGGAATCTTGCTCACGCTCGATCGGTCCTTAATCGTCGGAATGCTGATACTTCATGGTGGCTCATCGGCCACCTCGTCGCATTCCCGCCGGAGCGGGAAAAATGTCATGCGCATCGCAAAGTACCCGAACCGCGGGCCGGCCATGCCTGGCACCGCGCACCCGGCTACGTCCGGTACAGCGCGTCGACCTCCGCCGCGTACGCGCTCTCGATCGCCTTGCGCTTGAGCTTGAGCGACGGCGTCAGCAGCCCGTCCTCCTCGCTGAACGGCGCGGCCAGTATCCGGAACGTACGGATCGACTCGGCGTGCGAGACGAGCGTGTTCGCGGCCACCACCGCCCGCCGGACCTCCGTCTCCAGGTCCGGGTCCCGTACGAGCGCGGCGGCGGCCGGCACCGGCTTGCCGCGCATCATCAGCCAGTGCGCGACGGCCTCCGCGTCGAGGGTGATGAGCGCCGCCACGTACGGGCGGTCGTTGCCGACGACGATGCACTGGGCGACCAGCGGATGGGCCCGGACCCGCGCCTCCAGGGCCACGGGCGAGACGCTCTTGCCGCCCGAGGTCACCAGGATCTCCTTCTTGCGCCCCGTGATGGTCAGATATCCGTCCTCGTCGAGGGCCCCGAGGTCGCCGGTGGCCAGCCAGCCGTCCCGGAGCACCGCCTCGGTCGCCCTCGCGTCGCCCAGATAGCCGGCGAAGACCTGGCCGCCGCGCAGCCACACCTCCCCGTCGTCGGCGATGCGCACGGTGGTGCCGGGCACCGGCCGCCCGACCGTGCCGAAGCGGGTCTGCTCGGGCGGGTTGGCGGTGGCCGCGGCCGTCGACTCGGTGAGCCCGTACCCCTCGAAGATGGTCACGCCCGCGCCCGCGAAGAACAGGCCGAGCCGCCGCTCCATCGCCGAGCCGCCCGACATCGCGTGCCGCATCCGGCCGCCCAGCGCCTCGCGCACCTTGGTGTAGACGACCTTGTCGAAGAACTGGTGGCGCACCCGCAGCGCCGCGCTCGGGCCGTGCCCCGTGCCGAACGCCTTGTGCTCCACCGCCTCCGCGTACCGCACCGCCACGTCCACGGCCTTGTCGAAGGGGCCCGCCTTCCCCTCCGCTTCGGCCGTACGCCGGGCCGCGCCGAAGACCTTCTCGAAGATGTACGGGACGGCCAGGACGAACGTCGGCCGGAAGGACTGGAGGTCCGCGAGCAGCACCGCGGCCGTGAGCTGCGGCTGGTGGGCCAGCTTGACCCGGCCGCGCACCGCCGCGATCTGCACCATCCGCCCGAAGACGTGCGCGAGCGGCAGGAACAGCAGCGTCGACGGCTCGTCGCCGGGGTGGGAGCGGAAGGCCCCGTCGTACCGCTGGACGATGTTGTCGGTCTCGGCCATGAAATTGGCGTGCGTGAGGACGCAGCCCTTGGGCCGGCCGGTGGTGCCCGAGGTGTAGATGACGGTCGCGGGGGAGTCGGGGGTGAGCGCCAGCCGGTGCCGGTGCACCACCTCGTCCTCGATATGCGCCCCGGCCGCGTACAGCTCCGCCAGCGCGCCCGCGTCCAGCTGCCACAGCCGGGCCAGCCGCGGCAGCCGGTCGATGACGGAGCCGACGGTCATCGCGTGGTCCTCGTGCTCCACGACGCAGGCGCACACGCCCGAGTCGTAGAGCGTCCAGAAGACCTGCTCGGCGGAGGCCGTGGGGTAGAGGGGGACCGGCTGGGCGCCGATGGTCCACAGGGCGAAGTCGAAGAGCGTCCACTCGTAGCGGGTGCGGGACATGAGAGCCACCCGGTCGCCGAACCGCACGCCCTGCGCGAGCAGCCCCTTGGCCAGCGCGAGCACCTCGTCGCGGAACAGCGCCGCGCTCACGTCCTGCCAGTCGCCGTCCACTCTGCGGCTGAGCGCGGCCCGGTCCGGGTCCTTCTCGGCGTGGTCGAACACGACGTCCGCCAGCCCTCCGACGTGGGGCGCCGTCGCCATCGGGGGGACGGTGAACTCACGCAACTACCCGCTCCTTGTGACACTCCGTATCCACATGGTGTCGCGACCGTATCCGATCCCGCACGGCTCCAGAACACCTTCTCGACGGCCCGATGACGCGGCCCCGCGCGCATCTGCACCGAATCCCCCCGACGCGGGCACTGGGCCGTTACCCCAGGACCGGACCAAGCCGCTACCCCAGGACCGGACCGATTCGGGGCGCCCCCTGGAGCCGGTCGCCGCCCGCCAGAATCGTCTCCGCGAGCGCTTCGGCGGGCCCCCGCGCCGAGCCCGCGCGGGCCGCGTGCAGCAGGACGACGTCGATGCCGCCGAGGTCGGGCAGGCCCGCGCGGGCGGGCACGCCGAGCAGCCCCGGCGGGATCATGCCCCGCGTGTGCGCCATCACGCCCAGCCCCGCCCGCGCCGCCGCGATCAGCCCGTTCAGGCTGCGGCTCGTACACGCCACGCGCCAGGAGCGGCCGTGCCGCTCCAGCACCTCCAGCGCCCGGGCGCGGGACACGCCCGGCGCGGGATAGACGACCAGCGGCAGCGGCCGGTGCGGGTCGATCCGCAGTCGCGCGCTGCCGATCCAGACGAGCTTGTCGCGCCACACCAGTTCCTCCCGCACCCCGGCGTGGCCGCGCTGTTCCTCCGGGTGGCGCTTGGCCAGCACCAGGTCGAGGCGGCCGGCGGCCAGCAGTTCGTGCAGCGTCTCGGACAGCTCCACGGTCAGCTCCACCTCGACCTCCGGGTGGTCGCGGCGGAAGGCGTCCAGGATCTCGGGCAGCCGGGTCAGCACGAAGTCCTCGGACGCCCCGAACCGCAGCCGCCCGTGCAGCCGGGTGCCCGCGAACCAAGTGGCGGCCCGTTCGTTCGCCGCCAGGATCGTCCGGGCGAAACCCAGCATGGCCTCGCCGTCCTCGGTGAGCTGCACGCTGTGCGTGTCCCGGACGAACAACTGCCGGCCGGCCTGCCCCTCCAGCTTGCGCACCTGCTGGCTGACGGTCGACTGACGCACCCCGAGGCGCTGCGCGGCCTGGGTGAAGCTGAGGGTCTGCGCGACCGTGAGGAACGTACGGAGCTGCGCCGGTTCGAACATGCCGCCCAGGCTAGCCGCGTGCCGGGCCGTTATCGCGATGTGTGATGACAGTCAGCACGGTCAGAGGGGTTCCCGATGTGACGGAACAGGGGCAGGCTGGGAGGGCACCGTGCAACGCCCGTCCAGCCATGTAACGCCAGTTAACTCGTGGGACACACAGACACCGTTTCGGCCGGTCCTCCCGAAGCGGAGCGGTCGGCCGCCGAGCGAAGAGAGACCATGCGTCGCCCAGCTTTCCTGTCCAGACTGCCGGTGGACCCCTACATATGCGCGCTGCTCGGCACGGTGGCCCTCGCGGCGGTACTGCCCGCGCGCGGCGCGGCCGCGCCGGTCGCCGACGGAGCGTCCACGGGAGCGGTGGCGCTCCTGTTCTTCCTCTACGGAGCACGGCTGTCCACCCGCGAGGCCATGGACGGGGTGCGCCACTGGCGGCTCCACCTCACCGTACTGGCCTGCACGTTCGCCATCTTCCCGGTGCTGGGACTGGCCACCCGCGGCCTGGTCCCGTACCTGCTGAGTCCGCAGCTGTACACCGGACTGCTCTTCCTGTGCCTCGTGCCGTCCACGATCCAGTCCTCCATCGCCTTCACCTCCATCGCCCGCGGCAACGTGGCGGCGGCGGTCTGCGCGGGCTCCTTCTCCAGCATCATCGGCATCGTCCTCACCCCGCTGCTCGCCGCCCTGGTCCTCGGCAACAGCGGAGGCGGCTTCTCGCTGGACTCGCTGGTCTCGATCCTGCTCCAGCTCCTGGCGCCGTTCGCCGCCGGGCAGCTGCTGCGCCGCTGGGTCGCGGGCTTCCTCGTACGGCACAAGAAGGTGCTCGGCTTCGTCGACCGCGGCTCGATACTCCTCGTCGTCTACGCGGCCTTCAGCGAGGGCATGGTGCGCGGCATCTGGCACCAGGTGACGGTGTGGCGGCTGCTCGGGCTGCTGGTGGCGGAGGCTCTGGTGCTGGCCGCGATGCTCGTCCTGACCACCTTCGGGGCGCGCAGGCTGGGCTTCAGCCGTGAGGACCGGATCGCGATCACCTTCTCGGGCTCGAAGAAGAGCCTCGCCGCCGGGCTGCCCATGGCCACCGTGCTCTTCGGCGCCCAGGCCAGCCTCGCGGTGCTGCCGCTGATGCTCTTCCACCAGATGCAGCTGATGGTCTGCGCGGTACTGGCCAAGCGCTACGCACGCCAGGCGGACGCGTCGACTCCTCCGTCGGAGGCCGGTTCGGATACGGACGCGGGGTCAGGTGCGGCGGCGAGGGCGGTTCCGGTGCAGGGTTCGGCCGAGGGGTCGGCGGCGGAGGCCTCCGGCGAACGGGCGGACGCCGTGGCGTAGTCGGCTGCCGGGGTCCCTTCGGCCGTTCGTCGGCCCGTACGCCAGGCGAGGAGCGCGCCGAGCGCGAACGCGCCGGAGGCGATCACCGCCGACAGATGGACCCCGGCGACGAGGCTGCCGCCGGTCGCGGCGAGGGTGCCGAACAGCGCCACGCCGATGGCGTTGCCCACCTGGCGGGCCACGTTGAAGACGGCGGAGGCCATGCCCGAGCCGTCCGCCGGGGCGGACTCCATGATCGCGGCGGTGGCGGCGGGTACGGTCATCGGGACCCCGAGCCCCGTCGCGACGAGCGGGAACAGCAGCCACGCGTACGGAGTGCCGGGCCCCGCCGCCAGCCACCCGAGGAACCCGACCGCGCCCAGCAGCATCCCCCAGGCCATCGGCCGGTACGGACCGAAGCGCGCGGTGAGCCGCCCGGACAGCGGCGCGGAGACGAACACCATGGAGGCGGCGGGCAGGATGGCGAGACCGGTGGCGAGAGGGCCGTATCCGCGCTCCTGCTGGAAGTAGAGGGTGGCGAGATAGAGCAGCCCGTAGAAGCCCAGATTGAGCAGCACCCCGATCACGGCGGTGGTCGCGACACCGCTCCGCCGGAACAGGGACGGTGGCAGCAGGGGAAGCCGGCGACTGGTATCGCCGGGTGTGAGGGCGGCCTCCAAACGCCGCTCCACGGCGACGAAGGCGCCCAGCGCCAGCACCGCGACGCCGAACGCGCCGAGCACGAGCGGCGAGACCCACCCCTCCCCGCTCGCTTCATTGAGCGCGGTCGCCAACGCGGCGAGCCCCAGCACGGCCAGCACCTGCCCGGCGGGATCGAGCCGCCCGCGCACCGGGCGAGGACCGGAGGCAGCCCGCTCCTCTCGCCCGGCACCCGGTACACACCGCAAGGTCAGGAAGATGGCGAGGGCGCCGACCGGCAGGTTGAGCCAGAACACCGCGCGCCAGTCCAGCCCCGCGAGCATCAGCCCGCCGAGCACCGGCCCGGACGCGAAGCCGATCCCGGACACGGCGGCCCAGGCCCCGAACGCCCGCGCCCGCACGGCCCGTTCGGGATAGGCGTCCCCCACGAGCGCCAGCGAGCACGGCACCAGGAGCGCCGCGCCCACCCCCTGAAGAAGGCGGGCCGCGATCAGCGCGCCCGTCGTCGGCGCGAGCCCGCAGCCGATCGAGGCGAGCGTGAACGCACCGAGCCCGGTGAGGAAGACCCTGCGGTGCCCGAGCCGGTCGCCCAGCCCGCCGCCGAGCAGCAGCAGCGCCGCGAAGACGGCGCTGTAACCGTCCACGATCCACTGCAACCCGGCGGCGCTCGCCTGCAAGGACGTACGGATGCCGGGCACGGCGACGGTCACCACGGTGACGTCCAGCATCACCATGAAGTAACCGAGGCTGAGCGCGACGAGCGGCGGCAACGGCATCGAGGGCCGGGCGGCACGGCGCGGCCGGCCGGAGACCTTGGCGGGGAACATGCTGAAAGTCTCGGGCCGTATTACTTCGCCGCCTGACGAAGTATGGCCGCCGTACCCTTGAACCATGACCTCGCAGCAGAGCTGGGACTCGGACATCGCGCGCGCCGCGGCCCTGTTCGCCGACCCGTCCCGCGCCCGCATTCTGAAGGCGCTCTCCGACATGCGGGCGCTGCCGGCCTCGCTGCTGGCCGCCGAGGCGGGCGTCTCGGCCCCGACGGTCAGCGCCCACCTGGCCAAGCTCGTGGACGCGGGCATGATCAACGCCGAGAAGAACGGTCGTCACCGCTACTACCGCCTCACCGGCCCCGAGGTCTGCGCCGCCATCGAAGCCCTCGCCCTCATCGCGCCCCCGCTGCCCGTCACCTCGCTCCGCGAGGGCAGCCGCGCCAACGCCCTCCGCCGCGCCCGCACCTGCTACGACCACCTGGCCGGGCGGCTGGGCGTAGCGCTGATGAGCGCCCTCATCGAACGCTCCCTGCTCGCCGGACACGACGGCGTCCACCGCCCCGAACAGGCCGTGCGCGACCGGCTCTCCGCCTACGGCCGCGATATCGACTACCAGCTCACCGAGGCCGGCCGACGCGAACTCGCCTCCTTCGGCGTCGACATGGACCAACTCCCCTCCCGCCGCCCCGCCATCCGCTACTGCGTCGACTGGAGCGAACAGCGCCACCATCTCTCCGGCGCCCTGGGCGCCGCCCTCACCCAGCGCCTCTTCGAACTCGACTGGATCCGCCATGGCCCGAGCCCCCGCGCAGTGCACCCCACGGACGAGGGCACAGTCGGCCTGCGGCAGGTCTTCGGTGTACGCACCGAGGAACCGAGCAGGACATAGCGCCCTCCCGGCACCCCGTCACCGAGGCACGGCGGGGGAGCTGCCCCTTCGAACGTGCTC
The DNA here is from genome assembly GCF_042800135.1 of Streptomyces sp. NPDC057654. Classification (NCBI taxonomy): domain Bacteria; kingdom Bacillati; phylum Actinomycetota; class Actinomycetes; order Kitasatosporales; family Streptomycetaceae; genus Streptomyces; species Streptomyces sp. NPDC057654. The sequence continues at coordinate 9,030 of NZ_JBHVHQ010000182.1, forward strand.
CCTCTGCCGCCCGCCGGGGGCGCGCATACCAGGGCATGTGCGCCTGTACGCCGATGCGAGACCCGTGAGGCGAATGGGAGCATGAGTTCTATGCCCTCAACTACCGCGTCCACAGAGCTGCCTGACCACATACGCCAGAGGACCTCCCCCGCCTGGCTGGTGACACTGCTGGTCTGCGCCGGGCAGTTCCTCGTCGTGCTGGACGTCTCCGTCGTCAATGTGGCGCTGCCCGCGATGCGCGGCGGGCTCGGGCTGAGCGAGCTGGGGCTTCAGTGGGTGGTCAACGCCTATGTGATCACCTTCGCGGGCTTCATGCTGCTCGGCGGCAGGGCGGCCGACATCTTCGGCCGCAAGCGGATCTTCGTGGTCGGGCTCGTGCTCTTCACCGTCGCGAGCCTGGCGGGCGGTCTGGCCCAGGAGGCGTGGCAACTGGTCGCCGCCCGCACGGTGCAGGGCGTCGGCGCGGCCGTGCTCTCCCCGGCCTCCCTCACCATCCTCACCACCTCCTTTCCGGTGGGGCACGCCCGCACCCGTGCGATAGCCACCTGGACCGCCGTCGGCGCGGGCGGCGGCGCGGTGGGCGGCCTGGTCGGCGGGGTGCTCACGGAGTACCTCTCCTGGCGCTGGGTGCTGCTGATCAACGTGCCCGTCGGCGCCCTCGTCCTGGTCGGCGCCGCGCTGTGGCTGACGGAGAGTCGCCGGAACGAGGTACGCCGACGGCTGGACATACCGGGCGCGCTCCTGGTGACCGCCGGGCTCGCCCTGGTCGCGTACGGCATCGTGCAGACCGAGTCGAAGGGCTGGACCGCCCCGGTCGCCCTGCTGCCGATGGCCGCCGGACTGGTCGTCATCGCGGCCTTCGTGGCGGTCGAGGCCCGCACCAGAGCGCCCCTGATGCCGCTGAAGCTCTTCCGCATCCGCTCGGTCTCGTCGGCGAACGCGGCGATGGTCCTGGCCGGCGCCGCCATGTTCTCCATGTGGTACTTCCTCTCCCTCTACATGCAGAACGTCCTCGGCTACACCCCGCTGCAAGCCGGACTCTCCTTCATCCCGCACTCCCTGAGCATCGTCATCGGCTCGAAGATCGCCCCCCGTCTCATGCACCGCATCGGCGCCAAGAACCTCGCCATCGCCGGAGCGCTGATATCCGCGGCCGGCATGATCTGGCAGAGCCGCATGAGCGCCGACGGCACCTACCTCACCGACATCCTCGGCCCCGGCATCCTCATGGCCCTCGGCGCGGGCCTGATGGCCACCCCCGTCGCCTCGCTCGGCACCTCCGGCGCCGAACCCTCCGACCAGGGACTCGTCTCCGGCCTGATCAACACCTCCCGCCAGATGGGCGGCGCTCTCGGCCTGTCGATCCTCTCCACCGTCGCCGCCTCCCGCATCGACTCCGGCGGCGGCAAGAGCGCCATGGCCGGCGGCTACGGCCTGGCCTTCGGCGTAGGCTCCCTCGTCCTGCTGTGCAGCGTGCTCATGATGGTCCTCACCCTCCCCCGCCACCGCGACACCACCCACACCTGACCGGCCCCATGAGCCGGGGACCACCTGCCCCGGCCGGGAAACCGCCCACCGACCGACCCCAGATCCACCCCACCCCTCCTCAAAACCGCCTCACCGACGGGTCCCCAGGGCTACCCCACCGACCGGTCTCTCAGAACCGTCCCACCCGGTCCAACGGCAGCCACAGCACCGCCGCCCCGCTGTCGACCGGGGCGTTGTCCGTCCGGACGCGGTCCAGCTCCGCGTCGGACAGCGCCCGCGCTCCCACCGCCCGGTCCCGCGTCCTGGGGTCCGCCGCCCGTCGCGGACCCAGCCAGCGCTCCGTGAAGCGCGCGAACCGGATCTCTTCCCGCGCGTGATGCGCACCGCCCTCATAAAGCAGCCCGGTCCGCTGACGGTCGATCGTCACCATGTCCGAGTAGCCGGACCAGTCGCTGGTGACGGCCTTGCCGCGGTCCGCGCTCTCCCAGGTCCGCCCCTCGTCGTAGGAGGAGCGGATCATCATCGCCCGGCGGCGGTCCGGGTCGGCCGGCAGGGACAGGAGCCAGCGGCCCGGCCGCCGCTGGATGACGGAGCCCTGCACCATGGGCGTATAGAGGTCCGGGATGGTGCGGAACGGCGCGGCGAAGCTGTCGCCGCCGTCGCGGCTGACGGCGTAGTCGCGGTTGCCGAGGTCGACGCCGTCCTGTTCGCGCCCGTTCACATAGATCGCGCCGTCGTTCCGCTCGGCGAGCGTCATCTCGGACGGCTTCTGGCGGAAGGTGCCGCCGGGGGAGATGGGCCAGCTGTCGACCGCGCCGATGTGCCAGTGCCGCCCCCCGTCGTCGCTGTGCATGAGCGCCGCGTGGTTGGCGGTCACCCGGCTGCCGTTCCAGCTCTCGGCGTTGACGGAGAAGACCAGGCGGCCGCGGTGCCGCCCGTGGGCGAGCTGGATGCCGTGCACGGGCCCGGTCGCGTACCAGGAGTTCCAGCCGCGCGGCCGCAGCTCGCGGCTGACGTCCCGCGACGCCGACCAACTCGCGCCGTCGTTGTCGCTGTACTGCATATGGGGCGTCCGGTCGCAGGGCACGTCGCAGCTCTTCGCGTCGGAGCGCCCCTTGTTATGGGTGGTGGCCAGCACGATGCGTCCGCTGCCTCGGTCGACGACCGGCGCGGGGTTGCCATGCGTATCGCCGTTCCCCCGGTCGACCACCTGGAGCGGGCCCCAGGTGCGGCCGCCGTCGGCGGAGCGCTTGAGGACGAGATCGATGTCGGTCGCGTCGCCGCAGTTGCGCTTCCTTCCCTCGGCGAAGGCGAGCAGCGTGCCATGGGCCGAGCGGACGATCGCGGGAATGCGGAAGCATGCGTAGCCGCCGCGGTCCTGCGACGCCTTGAACAGGACGCGCTGGTCGAAGTCGGCGGGCGCCGCCGCGGGAGCGGCGCCCGCGGCCGGCGCGGGGAGAGGAAGCAGAGCGAGCAGCGCGCCCGAGGCCAGGGTCATGG
>NZ_JBHVHQ010000183.1:0-11993 GCF_042800135.1 Streptomyces sp. NPDC057654
ACATCCGCCCCACCCCATCCCCACCCCCACCTCATCGCGGCATCAGCCAGGTCTTAACCTCGGCCACGCACCCACCCGCCAGGCAGCGCACCAACCCGGGCCAAAGCCCTCGCTCTCGCCCCTCCCCCCTCCCCTGCCCCTGCCAGGAGGCCCACCATGCCCCACGACGAACGCGATCACTCTGATCAGCCGGCCCAGCCCGAGGACCACCACGACGCAAGCCCTTGGTGGTGGGGGCTCGGTCCCTTGGGGGCCATCGTCCTCGTCCTCCTCGGCATCGCGGCGGCGGCCTGGTCCTTCTTCCAACTGCCCGGAACCGCAGACAACCCGGCGTCCGGCTACTACCAGGCGAGCAAAGTCATAGCCATCGGCCTGGTCATCGCAGGCACCACCCTCCTCGGCCGCCTCCGCTCCCGCACTTCACCCACGGGGAACGCGGGGGAGCGGGGAGACGAGCGGCACGGCGAGCGGGGAGAAGATCGCCGGGCCTGAGCGCGAGGTCCGGAGCCCAACTCGGCGGGAGGGGAGACGCAGCCCGTGGGTATGGCATTTCATCCGCTTGCCTGCGTCGCGATCACTCACCCGATAGGTTCACCCCATGCCCGGCCGTCTCCTGGAACTCCACGTCGAGAACTTCCGCAGCCTGCGTGACGTGACCATCCCGCTCGGCCCGCTCACTGTGCTCGTAGGGCCGAATGGGGTGGGTAAGTCGAACGTCCTGAAGGTCTTCGATTTTCTGGCCTCGATCATCCGAACCGACCTCCAGCCCGCACTCGACGAGCGCGGCGGCTTCGACGAAGTGGGCTTCTGGGGCGGTGTCCGGCCGCCGACGTCAATGAAGATCCACCTCAAGGCCACCTGGACGACTCATGCGAGCCTGAGAGCTCCGGATGAGTATTCGTTGACCATTCGCAGGCGTTCTCTCCCGAACAACCCCGACTCGTACACCTTGTCGCGCCAGGAGAGTTTCGCATTCAAGCGAACCCAGGGACGGGGGCGCCGCATCACGATCTCGGGTGGGGAGGCCCGTGTGGTCGACAGGAAAGCGGGCCGGGATTCCGACGGCGGCAGCTTCGGCATCCAACGTCTGAGCAGCGGACTGTCGACCTTGCCCCGGCTGGGGCGTTCGGACGGCGGGGAGGAGGTAACCCGGGTCGCTGAACGCCTTTCGTCGTTTCGAGTGTTCGACGTAGACGTCGCCGCTGCCCGTCAGCCGACGCGTTCGCGTTCCACTCTGGCCGGTCGCCTGGAGTCACACGCGGAGAACCTGGCCGCGTTCTTGGTTCAGCTCAGCGCTGACGAGGAGCGGTGGGAACACCTGACGAAGGACGCGCGCCGCATACTGCCGCAATTGGAGGCGATCGAGTTCGAACAGGTCGGGGGGTATGCCGATCGTCTCGCGGTCGTCCTCCACGAACGGGGCCTGCGACGCACCACCCCGCTTGCCGACGCCTCATTCGGAACCGTGCGTCTCCTGGGCTTGCTGGCCATGCTCTACGACCCGTCCCCGCCGGCGCTCACCTGTGTGGAAGAGATCGATCACGGCCTGCACCCGCAAGCCCTTGAGCTCATCGTGGAGCGGCTGCGGGAGGCATCCGAACGGACCCAGCTGATCGTGGCGACCCACTCGCCCTCGCTCGTCGACCGCCTGATGCCGCAGGAGTTCATCGTGTGCGACCGCGACGAGGAAGGCGCCTCGACCATTCCCGCGCTCTCCACGGAAGACGTCGAGGCCATCGTCGCGGAGACGGGTGACCAGCCGCTCGGCGAGTTGTGGTTCTCCGGTGTGCTCGGCGGGGACCTGACGGAGGACGAGCTGTGACCCGCAGAGGCATAAACAGGGGATCGGGCAAGGGCATCGTCGTTCTCGCGGGAGAAAGTTCCAATGATCGCCGCATACTCGCCGCCCTCATCAAGTCGGCCCACCCCGACCTCGCAGATGCTGTCACCCTCACCGAAATTACCGATCCAGTGCGGTTGCGGAAGAAGTCGGGTGTCGAGCTGGACACAGCTGCCGGCACGTTGGTGAGGAAGGCTCGTGGCAAGGCGAAGTGCAAGGCGGGCGAGTTCGTGGGCATCGCGGTCCACGAGGACATGGACGCCTGCGTCGGACCGGCGTACGACACGGCACGCCGAACCGTCTCCGATGCGCTTTCCCGGGCGGCCGCGTCGTCCTCGTCCGTCTACGCTCTTGCTGCGGTCTAATCCGAGGCCTGGCTCCTGCTCTTTCCCGACGCGTTTCCGCTCTACAGGACATCGTGGAAGGTTCCCGAGCAATGGAGAGGCCGGGATACGGGGCGGCGGCAGACCCCCAAGAAGGACCTCGAAGCCGAATTCAACCGCCCGCGTTTTCGGGAGAGCGACGGGCCTGAGATCGTCTCCCACGCTTTGCGGAACGGACTCCTAGCTGATCCGATCGGCTCGAATCGTTCCTATAGCGAATTCATCGAGGATCTGACCAGCTGGAGTGTTCCCGTTCCGTCACCTCACCAACGGTGAACCGTGAAGTCCACCGGCCTCGGGCGCAGTTTCTGTGTCCGTACGGCCAAGTCGCGCATGCGGCGGGACATTTCATCGGTCGGGAGGTGGCGGCGGTCGCCGTGGCCGGGGAGGAGCCATTCGAAGCGGAGGTGGTCGGCGGTGCGGGCGAGGGAGGCGGCGAGGACTTCGATGGAGTACCAGGTGACGTTCTCGGCGACCTCGATGTCGCCCGTCGTGCGGGACCAGTAGAAGCTGTCGCCGCTGAAGCAGTAGCGCTCGTCGGCCACGTACAGGACGCTGCCCTCGGTGTGGCCCGGCAGGGGGTGGGCGATCACGCCGTCCGCGACCTCGACCGGGTCCAGGCCCCGTAGCACCTGGTCGGCGTCCGGCGCGGCGTCCAGGTCGCCCTCGTGGATCCAGAGGCGGGCGCCGTAGCGGTCGGCGTAGCGGCGGCCGTGGGCGACGTGGTCGCGGTGGGTGAGGAGGACGTCGGTGATGGGGCCCAGGGACTCGTAACGCGTGGCGAGTTCGGCGTTCCAGCGCGGGGTGTCGACCATCAGGACCTGGCCGGACGGCCGCTTCAGCAGGTAGGCGTTGGCGGCGGCCGTGTGCGTGGAGTTGTGGCCGCAGAAGTAGAGGCCGTCGTCGAGCTCCATCGGGTACGGGTCCAGGGCCGGGTCCAGCCGCAGCGACGGGTGGCGGATGGAGCGGGTGTGGCAGGCGTACGCGGCGGCGTGCAGTTGCGCCAACTCGTGTTCGTCGCGCGGCTGGTGGTCGAGTTCCGAACGGCCGTCGGCGCCCTCGATGAACAGGTCGGGGGCTACCTGCCGGACTACGTCGCAGTTCGTACAGCGGTCGTCCACGTACCAGCCGTCCTCGGCGACCGGCTGGGCAATCGGGTCAGTGGTCATGAAGTGGCTCCCTCCAAGGTCCTTCCCCGACAGCGTTTCCCACGCCGCCCCGAAAGAGGAAGGGGGTCAGGGCCTTGCCGTTCCCGCCCGATGTCCCTCTCTCATCCCCTCTCCCATACCCCTTGTTTGGCATGTGCGCATCAGTCGACCATCCGCATGGTGGACAGGGGCTCCTTTATGCATACCTGATGTATCTATGCTGTGCGCATGTCACCCGCCCCGGCCCCCGCGCCAGCTCACACCCCCACCACCCCCCTTTCGTCCCCCAAACCGCCCCCCGCCGCCGAGCGCGTCTACGCGCACGTCAAGGAAGCCGTGCTCGACCGCCGGTACGAAGGGGGCACGCTGCTCACCGAGGGGGACCTCGCGGAGGCGGTCGGGGTGTCGCGTACGCCCGTACGCGAAGCGCTGCTGCGGCTGGAGGTCGAGGGGCTGATCAAGCTCTATCCGAAGAAGGGCGCGCTGGTCCTGGCCGTATCCGCGCAGGAGATCTCCGACGTGGTGGAGACGCGGCTGCTCGTCGAGAAGTTCGCGGTGGCCAAGGCCGTACCCGCGCCCGCCGGGCTCATCGACCGGCTCACCGAACTGCTCGCCGACATGCGGCGGCAGACCGAGACCGGGGACCTCGCGGCGCTCTCCGTCAGCGACCGGGCCTTCCACGCCGAGATCGTGCGCAGCGCGGGCAATCAGATCCTCTCGCGCCTCTACGACCAGCTGCGCGACCGGCAGTTGCGGATGGGCGTCGCCCTGATGCACGCGCACCCGGACCGGATCGCCAAGAACATCACCGAGCACACGGAGATCCTCGACGCGCTGCGCGCCGGGGACGAGGCGGCGGCCACGGAGGCCGTGCACCACCACGTGAGCTGGGTGCGAAATCTGGCGCAGGGGGATGTGCGATGAGCGGAGCGAGTACCGGCGCCGGCGGCGGGTCCATGGGCGGGTCCATAGGACTGCCCGGTGACCCGCCGGGCGGTCGGCGGGCACTGGGCGTCTGGGGACTCGGCGTCGGCGTCTACTTCGTCGCGATCATCTTCCGTACGAGCCTGGGCGTCGCGGGCATCGACGCCGCCGAGCGGTTCCACATCAACGCGTCTGCCCTCTCCACCTTCTCGATCCTGCAACTCCTGGTCTACGCGGGCATGCAGATACCCGTGGGGCTGATGGTCGACCGGCTCGGGACCAAGAAGGTCCTGGCCCTGGGCGTGGTGCTGTTCACCGTCGGCCAGTTCGGGTTCGCGTTCTCGCACTCGTACGGGATGGCGCTGGCCTCCCGTGCCCTGCTCGGCTCCGGCGACGCGATGACCTTCATCAGCGTGCTGCGGCTCGGCTCCCGGTGGTTCCCCGCCCGCCGCGGCCCGATGATCGCGCAGGTCGCCGCGCTCTTCGGAATGGCCGGCAACCTCGTCTCGACGATGCTGCTGGCCCGGCTGCTGCACAGCGCCGGCTGGGAGCGGACGTTCGCGGGCAGCGCGCTGGCGGGCGTCGCCGTCCTCGCCCTGCTGCTGGTCTTCCTCAAGGACCACCCCGAGGGGTACGAGCCCGCGCCCCACCCCCACCTCGGCAAGGGCTTCGTATGCCGCCAGATCGCCCTGGCCTGGCGGGAACCCGGCACCCGGATCGGGATGTGGGTGCACTTCACGACGCAGTTCCCGGCGATGGTCTTCCTGCTGCTGTGGGGGATGCCGTTCCTGGTGGAGGCGCAGGGGCTCTCGCGCGGCGCGGCCGGCGAGCTGCTGACGCTGGTCGTCCTCTCCAACATGGCCGTCGGCCTCGTCTACGGGCAGGTCATCGGCCGCCACCACGGCGCCAGGCTGCCGCTCGCCCTCGGCACCGTCGCGGCCACCGCCACACTCTGGGCCGTGACGATCTTCTGGCCCGGCGCCGGCCCCGCGCCGATGTGGCTGCTCGTCGTGTTGTGCGTCGTACTCGGCGCGTGCGGCCCGGCCTCGATGATCGGCTTCGACTTCGCGCGCCCGGCCAATCCGCCGGAGCGGCAGGGCACTGCCTCCGGCATCGTGAACATGGGCGGCTTCATCGCGTCGATGACGACGCTGCTCGCGGTGGGCGTGCTGCTCGACGCGTCCGGCAACAGCTACCGGACCGCGTTCGCGTCGGTCTTCGTCCTGGAGGCGCTGGGACTCTCCCAGATCCTGCGGCTACGGGCCCGCGCCCACCGCCGCGAGAAGGAGCGCGTACTGGCGTCGAGGGTGGAGACGGTGCACGTACCGGCGTGATCCGGCAGGTGTACGGGCATGTCGGCCCGGCACACGAACGGAGTGTCACGGAGTGACGGCGAACTCCCGCAAGATCGCCTCCGCCAGCGACCGGTCCCCCTCGATCTTCAGCTGGTCGCTCACCGCCTCCGGCCGGACCCGACCGCACGCGAGCCGCAGATACGTCTCCCAGTCCAGGACCAGCGTCGCCGTCGGCCCCAGCGACACGCTGCCGTCGATGGTGCCCTTGCCCTCCGCGTCGACCCGCACCGTCCGCATGAACTCCAGCGGGCCGTGCACATCGAAGACGACCGCCGAACCGGGCGGCGCGCCCGCGTCGTTCGCGACGACCTTGGGCAGGGCGCGCAGCAGGAAGTCGCGGGTGAGCTGGGCGCCCGCGGAGTCGAGGTTGCCCGGTGCGCCCAGCGCGCGGCGCAGGTCCTGCTCGTGCACCCAGACGTCGAAGGCGCGGACCTTCAGGGCCCGTTCGAGGGTCTGCTCGGTGGAACTGCCGAGCGGCCAGCGGATCGGGGTCTGCGGGTCGCGCGTCTCGTTGCGCAGCTGCCGCGAACGGCGGATGAGCGTGTACTCCAGCTCGGAGGTCATCTCCGGCGAGGTGTGGCAGCGCCGCACGTCGACCTGGACCTCGATGTAGCGCGAGAACTCGTCGGTGACGTGGTAGAGATCGCGCGGCAGGGTGTGGATGGGGCGCGGGTCGCCGAGCATCTCGCACTCGATGCCGATGACGTGCGAGACGATGTCGCGCACGGACCAGCCGGGGCACTCGGTGGCCCGGTTCCACTCGCTCTCGACGAGCGGTGTCACCAACTCCGATATCGCTTCGATGGAATGGGTCCAGGCGTCGATGGAGGTCTGAAGGCTTGGGTGGACGGTCACGGAACCCCTCGGGCGGTTCGTACGCGGTCTGGGTGCTGTTGTGCAGTTAAGTTACGCTGCGCAGGAGCACCCCGGCAGTGCTTTCGTCTCTGATCGTAGGCCCGGATCGACGGCTCGAATTATTAGGCGGTGGTAGTGTGCGCGCCTCTCTCATCCAGATCGAGGTAGACCCGGACGAAACGGTTGAATCCCGTCGGGTGCGTGCCGGTTCACTCGTACGAGAGCAGCGCGGCAGCGACCTGGTGGTCCTCCCCGAGCTCTGGCCGGTGGGCGCTTTCGCCTTCGACTCGTTCGCCGACGAGGCCGAGCCGCTGGACGGCCCGACGGCCGAGGCCATGTCGACGGCCGCGCTGGACGCGGGGGTCTGGCTGCACGCCGGCTCGATCGTCGAGCGGGACCCGGACGGTCCCCTCTACAACACCTCTCTGATCTTCTCCCCGGACGGCGAACTCGTCCGTACGTACCGCAAGATCCACCGCTTCGGCTTCGACAAGGGCGAGGCCGTGCTGATGAGCGCGGGCGACGAGCTCGTCACCGTGGGCCTGCCCGACACCAGGGTCGGCGTCGCGACCTGCTACGACCTGCGCTTCCCGGAGCTGTTCCGGGCCCTGGTGGACGCGGGCGCGCAGACCCTCGTCGTCCCGGCGGGCTGGCCGGCCCGCCGCCGCGCCCACTGGTCCCTCCTCGCCCGCGCCCGCGCCGTCGAGAACCAGGCGTACGTACTGGCCTGCGGCACGGCCGGCACGCACGCCGGGGTGGAGCAGGCCGGGTACAGCGTCGTCGTCGACCCGTGGGGCGAGGTGCTCGCCGAGGCGGGGGCGGGGGAAGAGGTGCTGACCGTGGACCTGGACATGGCGCGGGTGGCGAAGACGCGGGAGGAGTTCCCGGCGCTGAAGGACCGGGTACTGGGACGCTGAGCCCCGAGCGCCAATAGGGTGATATTTGGATCCGGGCGTTAATCCTCGGATTTCCCATGGAATACCGGCCTCCTGGAAACTACCCAGGGAGCTGAACATCGCATGGCTGCTGCTTCCGCTGCCGCTGCCGTACCGCCGTCGAGCATCACCGACGTCATGAGGGAACAGTCCGCAGCGTGGTGCGATACGCCCTGGAGGGCGGTGGACGCCAGCCTGGGCGACGACGGCCGGTACCACGGTTCCTATGAGGTGGACATGCCCTCGGACGTCGGCGAGCGCGCGCCCCACCGGCCGCTGCTGCACGCGTCGCTCCTCGCCGAACTGGTGAACTTCCACGTCCTGCTGTCGATGTCCTTCGCCTACGCCACGGAGAGCCACCCGGCTCTCGCCAAGCTGCCCAGGGTCGAGCTGACGGAGTTCCGGCGCCGTATGCTGCTCACCGGTCTGAGCCTGTCGCTCAAGGAGCCTGTTTTCGAGAGCACCATCCCTGTCGTTTGCACTCTTGACGACATCGTCGACAAATGGGACCGGCATCGCATGCTTTTCCTCACGGGTTCCGCCGATGCGGCCGGGGGGAAGCACATCGCGAAAATCGAGGCGTGTATCAATTTTCGCGATGAGATCGACTTCTAGACCGGTCTGAGGCGCAAGAGCCGCCGGCTTCAGTGCCCGTGCTCATGCTCCTCGTGCTCATGCTCCGCGAGGCGGTCCACGCACACCGCCACCGCGATGAGCAGCGCCGGGTCCGCGTCCTCGCGTACGACGTTCACGGCGTAGGTCTCCCGGAGCCGGAACCACTTCCGTGAGATGTGGGCGAGGAGCTCGCCGTCGTACTCGATGCCGTACTCCTTGTCGAGGATGTCCCCCGACACGTCCAGCTCCGTGCCGTCCGAGAGCTCGACGCGGTAGTGGTCGCGCAGCGGCGAGAAGCGCTTCTTCTTGACGGTCGCGAGGGTCTCGCCGTCCCGGTCGATCTCCATGGTGTCGCGGAAGGCGAACATCTTCTTGTGGATCACGGCGAGTACCGGGCCGTGCGCGGCCTTCAGCTCGAACGTCTCGCGCAGCCGCAGCGCCTTCCCGTCCACGAGGAAGGCCTTCTCGCCGTGCTCGTCGGTGATCCAGTAGTCGTCGCCGATGGCGAGCATGCGTTCACGCACCTGGTATTTCATGGCAGACAGGTTCCCCCGGCGGCCGCAGGAATGCGCGCGGGGGCGCGTGATGTTGGATGGGAGCATGGCTTCACGTGCACGCGTCCGCGCCCCCGAACTCACCGGCAAGGGCGGTTGGCTCAACACCGGCGGCAACCCGCTCACCCTCGCTGACCTGCGAGGACGCATCGTCATCTTGGATTTTTGGACGTTCTGCTGCGTGAACTGCCTGCACGTTCTGGACGAGCTGCGGGAGCTGGAGGAGAAGCACCGCGACACCGTCGTGATCATCGGCGTGCACTCGCCGAAGTTCGTGCACGAGGCGGAGCACCAGGCGGTCGTCGACGCGGTGGAGCGGTACGAGGTGCACCACCCGGTGCTCGACGACCCCGAGCTCGCCACCTGGAAGCAGTACGCCGTACGGGCCTGGCCCACGCTCGTCGTCATCGACCCCGAGGGGTACGTCGTCGCCCAGCACGCCGGCGAGGGCCACGCCCATGCCATCGAGAAGCTGGTGGCGGAGCTGGAGGCCGTGCACGGGGAGCGCGGGACGCTGCGGCGCGGCGACGGCCCGTACGTGGCCCCGGAGCCGGTCGCGACCGATCTGCGCTTCCCCGGCAAGGCGCTGGCGTTGCCCGGCGGAAACCTGCTGGTCACGGACTCGACGCGGCACGCGCTCGTGGAGCTGGCGGCGGACGGCGAGACCGTGGTGCGGCGGATCGGGACGGGCGGGCGGGGGCTCGTGGACGGCGGGCCGGAGGCTGCGCGGTTCAGCGAGCCGCAGGGGCTGGCGCTGCTGCCGGACGGGCGGGTGATCGTCGCCGACACCGTCAACCACGCCCTGCGCGCGTACGACCCGGAGAGCGGCCAGGTCACGACGGTCGCCGGGACCGGGCGGCAGTGGTGGCAGGGGTCGCCGACGAGCGGCGGCGCGCGCGAGGTGGACCTGTCGTCGCCGTGGGACGTGGCGTGGTTCGCGGACCGGGTGTGGATCGCGATGGCGGGCGTGCACCAGCTGTGGTCGTACGACCCGGCGGCCGGGACGGTACAGGCCGAGGCCGGCACCACCAATGAGGGGCTGGTGGACGGGCCGGCCGCCGAGGCGTGGTTCGCGCAGCCGTCCGGGCTGTCGGCGTCGGCCGACGGGGAGCGGCTGTGGGTCGCGGACTCGGAGACGAGCGCGGTGCGGTGGGTGGAGCGTTCCGAAGACGGCGGCGACGGCGGCGACGGCACCGGCTTCACGGTCCTTACGGCCGTGGGAACCGGCCTCTTCGACTTCGGGCACCGGGACGGGGCCGCCGGGCAGGCGCTGCTCCAGCACCCGCTGGGCGTGACGGCGCTGCCCGACGGCTCGGTCGCCGTCTCGGACACGTACAACCACGCGCTGCGCCGCTACGACCCGGCGACGGACGAGGTCAGCACGCTCGCCACGGAGCTGCGGGAGCCGTCGGCCGCGTTCCTGGCCGAGGACTCCGGTGACATCTTCGTGGTGGAGTCCGCGCGGCACCGGCTGACGCGGCTGCGGCTGCCCGAGGAGGCGGTGCGGGTGGAGTCCGTGGCGCACCGTACGCAGCGCGCGGCGACGGACGTGAGCGCGGGCAAGCTCACCGTGGACGTCGTCTTCCAGGCCCCGGCGGGCCAGAAACTCGACATGAGGTACGGTCCCTCGACCCGCCTTCTCATCAGCTCCACCCCGCCGGACCTCCTGGCTGAGGGCTCGGGCCCGGGTACGGACCTCCGCCGTGACGTCCTCCTCGCGGACGGCGCGACCGAAGGCGTCCTGCACGTCTCCGCCATGGCCGCCTCCTGCGACGACGACCCCGCCAACGAATACCCCGCCTGCCACGTCCACCAGCAGGACTGGGGCGTCCCGGTCCGCGTCACCGCCGACGGCACGGCCCGGCTCGCGCTGGTACTGGCCGGGTTGGACGACTGAGCCGACTGAGCCGGCGATGTCGGGGCCGCCGGGTCTTGTTCCTCGGGGGTCAGCGGATGTAGCGGTGGTCTTCTTCGACCACGGGGGCCGCCGGGGGCGGGGGCTGCATGCGGCGGCGCTTGAAGATGCTGACGTAGGCGCAGATGCCGATGATGCCCACCGCCATCAGGATCAGGCCGACCAGGTGGACGTTCACGCCCTGCATCTGCCAGTCGACGGCGAATGTGAGGATCGCGCCGATCGCGACCAGACCGATGCACCATCCCATGCCCATGGATAACGCCTCCGAACTGAAGCTGACTTGGCCGTTCCGGGCTCTGGTACGCCTTCGGGTACCCGGGCTCGTAACGGCTAATCAGTTTCGGTTCGGAGGCGGCGGCGGTGGGGGCGGCGGTCGGGGGCGTCAGCCGATCGGGTTGACGAAGGTGCCCGGGTGGGTGGCGCCGTCCTGCTTGACGAGGGTGCCCCAGGGCCAGTTCAGGTTCAGCGAGCTGGTCTCGTTGGGCGGGGTGACCTCGACGTGCGCGGGCTGGTAGAAGTTCTCGTCGTCCTTGGTCATGAGGACGTTGAGCTTGAAGTCGGTGCTGTCGCCGGGGTTCAGGGTGATCGAGCTGAACTTGGCCGACGAGCGGGCCAGCGACCAGCGCTCGCCGCCGTTCTCCGAGGTGAGGTCCACGCCGGGGAAGCCGCCGATCACGCAGGTGCGGCTGCCCTTGTTGGTCAGCACGATGCTCGTGGTCGTCGCACCGTCGGCGTTCTCGTCCGGGGCCGCGTCCTCGCCCGTCGCGAAGGCCCCGCTGAGCTCGGAGGTGTGGCAGCGCTTGGAGGTGGAGGCGCCGCCGCTGTTGGAGCCGCTGCCCGCCTTGCTGCCGCTCTCGGACGCCGACTTGTCGCTCGTGCCCTTCCCGCCGCCGCCCTTGGCCACGGAACCGCCCTTGGCGCTCGAACCGCCCTGCTCGTCCGACCCGCCCTGCTCGTTCGCGCCCGAGCCGGGGAGGGACGAGTCGTTCCCGGCCTTGTCCGAGGCGCCCGCCGCCGTGTCCGCCTTGCCGGTGGTCTTCGTGCCCGAGGCGTCGTCCGAGCCGCAGGCGGTGAGGGTCAGCGCTGCCGCGGCGGTCAGGACGGCGGCGGCGACGCGAAGGCTGCGGGTGCGGCGAGCAATGGCGTTCATGGCGGGTTCCCCCCGGGTCGGTCGGTGTCGTTCTCTCGGTGTGACACCAATCCTGGCCAGGGGCGCTTCCGCACTGCTGCCGCTGAGCTAACGCGCCGCTAACAACTCTTGAAACCGCAGGTCAGGGCTCCTTTTTCTCTTCCTCCCGGTCTTCCTTCTTCTCCTTGCGCTGGGCGAAGAGCTTCACCAAGTCGCTCATCACATAGCGGTTGGTGGCCTCCTCGTCGATCAAATGCATCTCCGCCAGCCGGTCCAGCCCGTCCCGCGTCAGATCGGGGTCGGCCCCGTCCAGGGCCGCCACCGCCGAGGCGTCCAC
>NZ_JBHVHQ010000184.1:0-11958 GCF_042800135.1 Streptomyces sp. NPDC057654
GTCGTGGATCCGTCGGACTACGGCGGGGTGCTGAGCGCCCTGCGGTCCGCCGGGGGCGAAGTGGCGGCGGTGGACCCGGCGTTCCGCCGGAAGCTGGCGGCGAAGGCGTTCGGCCGGACCTGTGCGTACGACCGGTCGATTCAGCGGATTCTCGACCGTGTGACAGAGCCCGAATAGCGCGAATCCCATGGGGCGCGCCGCGGAAATCGCCTACTGTGCTGCCATGGATGTTCGGGCTTTACACGAGGAATCGCTCCGCTCGACCGGCCAATTCATCGGCGCCGTCCGTGCGGACCAATGGGACGCGCCGAGCCCCTGCGCGGGGTGGGACATACGGCATATCGTCAATCACCTGGTGGCGGGGAATTTCTGGGTCCGGGAACTGGGTCTGGGCCGCACGATCGAGGACGTCGGGAAGGAACTCGACGGCGATCTGCTCCAAGGCGACCCCGTCGCCGCCTATGAGGCCTCGGCCACCGCCGCTGCCGGGGCCTTCGCGGCCGCGGACGCCATGGAGCGGCTGTGGCCCCTTTCGTACGGGGAGCGGCCGGGGCGGGTCTACGCCCGGCAGCGCTTCATCGACGTGCTGATCCACGGCTGGGACGTCGGCACCGCGGCCGGGCAGGAACCGCGGCTGCCGGCGGAGCTCGTCGAGGCGTGCACGGCGATCTTCGACGCGCGTCCGCAGCTGCGGAAACAGTGGGGCTTCGCCGAACTCGATCCGGCCCCGGCCGCCGACGACCCGCAGGCCAGACTGCTGGCCCTGACGGGCCGCCGCGGCTGAGAGCGTCCGGGCGGCGGTGTCGCTACGGCGATTCCGCCGCTCCGCCCTCGGCGTCGAGCTCGGCCAGCACCTCCTGCGTGTGCTCGCCGAGCAGCGGGGGCCGCCGGTAGACGCCGGACGGGGTCGAGGTGAAGCGGATCGGGCAGTTGGGGAACACCACCGGGCGGGCGCCGTCCGGCTGGTCGACGGCGACGAGCATGTCGCGGGCCTTGACGTGGGGGTCGGTGAAGAGGTCCGCGGCGTCGTTGACGGGGCCCACCGGAACGTGGCCGCCCAGTATTTCCGCTATTTCAGCGGTCGTCCGCTCGGCCGTCCACTGGGTCACCACCTGTTTCACGAATTCGGCGTTGGCGACGCGCGCGCCATTGGATTCCGTCCGTTCGTCGCCCACGAGTTCCGGGCGGCCGATGACATCGCAGAGGATCTTCCAGTGGTTGGGGGTCGGCGCGGCTATCGCGCATTTCCCGTCCTTTGTCGGATAGATGTCGAAGGGCACGAGCTGCGGATGACTGTTGCCCGTCGGGCGGCTCACGACGCCGGTATACGAATAGCGGTAGACGGCCGTTTCGCAGAGGGAGACGATCGAGTCGACCATCGCCACGTCGACCATCTGCCCCTGCCCGGTCTCGCGCGCGTGCAGCACGGCGGAGACGATGCCGATCGCGGACAGCGCGGCCGGGTAGAGGTCGCCGATGGTCGGGCCGACCCGTACGGCCTCCGCCGCGTCGGCGCCCGTCATGCTGACGATGCCGCCCATGGCCTGCGCGACGACGTCGTACGCAGGCCAGTCCCCGTAGGGGCTGCTGCCGGTGCGCGGGTCGCCGAAGCCGCGGATCGACGCGTACACCATCCGGGGGTTGCGTTCGTGGAGCGCCTCGTAGGACAGGCCCCACCGCTCCATGACGCCCGACCGGTAGTTCTCGGCGAGGACGTCCGCGGTGTCGACGAGCCTGAGGAGCGTCTCACGGTCGGCGGGGGTGGTCAGGTCGAGGACGATGCCGCGCTTGTTGCGGTTGATGCTGCCGAACAGGCCGCCGATCTGCCGTCCGGTGTCGTCCTTGGTGAACGGTCCGGCGAACCGCGGGAGATCGCCGGCCGGCGGCTCGACCTTGATCACCTCGGCCCCCAGGTCGGCGAGGATCATGGTGCAGAAGGGGCCGGAGACGGCGCGGGTGAGGTCCACCACCCGGACCCCTCTCAGCGGCCCGGCGGGCGCGGCCTGCATGGGCGCCGCCCGCGCGTGCCCTTTGAGGTAGGCCGGTTCGTCCGGCTGCGCTGCTTGTACGGGCTCGTCCGGCGAACTCGGCTGGCTAGCCAACTCGTTCCGTCCCCTCGAAGGCGCTGATGTCGGCCCGGCACACGAAGCGGACCGGCCGGATGGTCAGCTCGCCGGTGAGCGCGAGCGCGGACACCGGCTGCGTGGGGCGCAGCCGCGGCTCGCCCCACGCGGCGGAGTCGAACACGGGCAGCCGCGGAAGGCCGCGCTCCACCGACTCGATGGCGTACGCCCGCTCGACCTGGACGAGCCGGCTGCCGCCGGGCGTCCGGGCCAGCTGCATGGTGTCCGTGAACTGCACGTCGGCGGCCGAGATGCCCTGCGGATGCAGCATCCGCAGGTCGAGGACCGGGCGCCCGCCGCGCCGGACCACGGCCGAGGCGCCGAGGTGGCGCAGGCGCACGTCGACCTCCGCCGCTTCGGTCCGGTATCCCCACCGGTCGGCGAGCAGCCGCCCGGCCTCGGCGCCCTGGACGAAGCAGGACACCTGGAACCCGCGGCTGCGGACGCCGCTGCGGCAGACGATGCGGGTCTCGGCGAGGGCGAACGGCCCGGCCTCGCTCTCGCGCGCCGTGAAGACCGTCAGCGTGATCGCCGGGGGGTTGACGGGGTGCAGGGCCGGGGGCAGCAGGTCGAGCCGGGCCCCGCTGTGGACCTCGTACACGGCCTGGATCATCTCCACGCCGCGGCAGACGAGGGGTTCGGTGGCGAGGTCGGCGACGTACGGGGCGCCGGCGGCCAGCGCCTCGGGGTTCGCGGTGCCGCTGAGCATCAGCGCGTCTCCTTCGCGAAGTGGGGCATGACTTCCGCGGCGAACATCCGCATGCTCTCCAGCACCTGTTCCTGCGGCACCAGATCGGTGGTGTTCAGCAGGAAGTTGATGGCGTCGACGCCGATGGACTCCCAGATCCCGATGGCCTTGATGATCTGGTCGGGGCTGCCGATCGCGATGCCGTCGGGGATCGGCCGCTGCTCGCCGGGGTCGTCGTGCCGGATCTGCGCGACGCTCCCCGCGGCCAGATTGCCGAGCGAGCGGTAGGCGGGTGTGGGGTAGACCTCGCGGGCCCATAACAGATGGCTGTTGAGGAGGCCGAAGCCGGTGAACATGGCCCCGCCGACGCGGCTCGCGACGGCGTCGTCCTCGTGGCAGAAGAGGTAGTTCATGGTGGCGACCTGGTCGTTGACGACCGCTCCGACGGGCTCGCACTGCTGGATCCGCTTGCGGTAGTCGGCGGTGCGCGCCTCCTGCTCCTTGAAGCTCGCCGCGGCCACGCCGAGGCAGCCGATGCCGCGGTCGGCGGCGTCGCGCTCGGTGCCCGGCGAGGTCACGGTGACCCACAGCGGCGGGTGCGGGTCCTGTACGGGCTTGGGGACGACGGGCCGTTCGGGGAAGGAGAACGTGGTGCCCTCGTAGGCCGTGCGCTCCTCGGTCCAGAGCCTGGGCAGCACATGGACGTACTCGTCCCAGGAGATCTTCGTGCTGTCGGGGTCGGCCAGGAAGCCGCCGAGTTCCGTGATGGTCGACGCCCGCGCGGTGCCCACGTCGAGGCGGCCGCCGGAGACGATGTCGAGCACGGCGGCCCGCTCCGCCACCCGGATGGGGTGGTTGATCTGCGGTACGCAGACGACGCCGCCATGGCCGACCCGAATCCTCTCGGTCGTCATGGCGGCGGCGGTCAGGAATACCTCGGGGGCCGAACAGTGGGAGTACTCCTGGAGAAAGTGGTGTTCCACCGCCCACGCCGTGGTGAATCCCAGTTCGTCGGCCAATCGACACTGTTCCAGCGCGTCTTGATAGGACTTTGTCTCGGCACCGCGCGCCAGCGGCTGCGGTACCGAAAGCTCGAAGAAGATTCCGAATTTCATGTGCCGCTCCTGTCAGGCCCCCGCGGGCCTTAGCACCCGTACTCCTCCGGCGAGGACCACGATGGGCTGGACGATGGCGCTGATATCGCTCAGGGGGTCACCCCGCACCGCGAGCAGATCCGCCCGCCTGCCCGGCGCGAGAACGCCCGTATCACTGATTCCCAGATGTTCCGCGGCTTTGGAGGTCGCCGCCGTCAGCGCCTCGCGCGCGGTCATTCCGATGCCGTCCTCCCCTACGAGGGCGGCGAGGTCGGCCGGATATCCGTCGAATCGCCGCTGGGGCACTCCGGCGTCCGATCCGGCGACCACGGGCGCCCCGGCCGCCAGCAGATTCCGGAAGACCTCGCGGATCTGTACCTGCTTCTTGTGGAACCGCGCGGCGACCGGCGAGGGCATGCCGGGCGCGGCATCGCGCATCCGGTGCATCGCGCCGCTGATGGTGGGGACGAACGCGATGCCGCGCTCGGCCATCAGCTCGGCGGTGGCCGGGTCGTACTCGATGCCCCGCTCGGTCTCGAACAGGCAGTGCTCCAGCGTGCGCGCCCCGGCGTCCGCCGCGCGGCGGATGCTCACGGGGTCATACGCGTGGACCGCGACCGGCACGCCGAGCCGGTCGCTCTCCTCGACGCAGGCCCGGACCTCTTCGGCGCTGTACTGGGGGCGCAGCGGGTTGCTGCGGGGGGTCAGATTGCCGCCGCTGAGCATGAGTTTGATCCAGTCGGCGCCGTCGCGCACCTGGCGCCGCACGGCGACGCGGACCTCGGCGGCGGTGTCGCATTCATGGCTGAACCAGTGGCAGTGGCCGCCGGTCACGGTGATCGGCCGGCCGGTGGCCAGTACGCGCGAGCCCGGTACGAGGCCGTCGGCGACGGCGGCGCGCAGCGGGAAGGCGACCTCGTTGACGGTGCCGAGGTCGCGGACGGTGGTGACGCCGGACTCGACGGAGGACCGCAGATTGCGCACCGCCCGTACGGCCAGGGCGGCGTCTCCGGCGCGGGCCTCGCGGCGGTAGTCGCGGATGGGGGCGTCCGAGCCGGAGAGGGCCATGTGCGCGTGGCCGTTGATGAGGCCGGGGAGGAGTGTGGCGCCGGGCAGGTCGATGTGGAGGATGTCGTCCGCGGCGTCGTGGCCGAGGTCGGCGCGGCGTCCGACGGCGGTGATCAGCTCGCCCTCGACGCGGACGAAGCCCTCGCGGAGCGGTTCGGGCGCGGTGCCGTCCCAGACCCGCTCGGCTGTTATCAGACATCGGTTCACGCGCTGCTCACCCACGTCCCGCCCCTTCCTCCACCACGTCCGCGGTTCTCCTGACAGGAAAAACGGCTTTTCGGAAGTTCGCTTTCGTGGCGGAGGGCTCTTCACTCCGTATTGTTGACTTTATCATTTCAACACGAGTTCGCGCAGTGCTGCTTCAATGATTCGGTGCCCGACTTCCCCGCGCAGACTGAGGATCGGCTCCGGATGGAATTGCACCCCTGCCACCGGCATACTCCGGTGCTCCACCGCCATGACGATCCCTTCCGCCGTCCTCGCCGTGATCTCCAGGCACTCGGGCACCTGCGCCGCGAAGATCGAGTGATAGCGCCCGGCCGCGAATCGATTCGGGAGCCCGGCGAGCAGCCGGCCGCCCGCGACATCGACGGGCGACGATTTTCCGTGCACCGGTTCGGGAAGCAGCGAGAGGCCGCCGCCGAAGTATTCGACGATCGCCTGGAGTCCCAGGCACACACCGAATACGGGAATGCCCAGCCGCAATGCGGCCGACAGCGTCCGGCGCGTATCGAAATCCGTCGGACGGCCCGGTCCGGGCGAGAGGACCAGCAGATCCGGGCGCTCCGCCGCCAGCCGCTCCTCGGACAGCGGCGCGCGCAGCGTACGGACCTCCGGCGCGCAGCGTGCGGAAGACGGCGGCCGGTGAGCGTTCCGTGCGCCGCGAGAACAGCCGGGTGAGCACCACTTCGTAGAGGTCGCCCCGGCCGAAGGCGCGCCTCGCCTCCCGGACGAGGTCCGCGTAGCCGCCGCGCGGGGTGCTCTCGGCCACGGGCCCGCCCACGGTGCGGGGCGTGCGCCGGCCGCCGCGCGGCAGCCCGCCGGTCGCTCCCGCCTGGGACCGGAATTCGTACCGCCGCCGCTCGGCGACGCCCCGGCCGGGGTCGACGACGATCAGCTCGTCCGGCAGGTACAGGACGAGGTCGCGCCGGTCGTCGGGGCGGGCGAGGCGGAGGCGGGCCGCCTCGAACTGGAAGGCCAGGTCGTAGCCGAAGGCGCCGTACAGCCCGAGATAGGGGTCGGCCGACGAGTGCAGGAAGTCGCACACGGCGCGCAGGACGGAGAAAACGGACGGCTGGCGGCTGCGGCCCTCCTCGTCGAAGCCGGGCACGGGTTCGCGGACGACAGCGGTCAATTCGCTTTCCGCGGCGTGGACTTGGACTGTGCACCCCGCCCGCGGTGGTGAATTCATCCGTCGACATGACTGTCCTCCGGCCGGCGGCTCTTCGCCGCCGCGCTCCGCTGCCATCAGGTCCGCACACCCGCCTCGTCGGTATCGCGCCCGGGTCTCCGGGCGCGGGCTCATCTCCGGGACGGCTGGGACAGCCGGGACAGCAGCGAGGTCGCGGTGAGCGGGACGGTGTCCCGGCGGTCCGGGCCGACGCCCGCGGCGACGATCCGTACGTCCAGGAGCGCCGCCAGCCGGTCGATGTACCGACGGGCGGCGGGCGGCAGTGCGTCCGCGCCCCGGCGCGCGACGTCACTCCAGTCCTGTTCCGACCAGCCCGGCAGCCGCTCCAGTACGGGGGTCGCGGCCGCCGCGTCCCGCAGCCGTACCGGGTAGGCGTCCACGGTCCGTCCGCCCACCCGGTAGCCCGTGATCACTTGCACCTCGTCCAGGCCGGCCAGTACGTCGAGGTTGGTCAGCACCAGTTCGGTGATGCCCTCCACCTCGATGGCGCGCCGGACCATGGGGGCGTCGAACCAGCCGACGCGCCTGCGGCGGCCGGTGACCGTGCCCCACTCCCGGCCGCGGCTGACCAGGTGTTCGGCCGCCTCGCCGTCGAGTTCGCCGACCAGCGGGCCGCCGCCGACCTGGACCATGTACGCCTTGGCGACGCCGAGGACCGCGAACCGCTGGGCCGGTGACGTGCCGGTCCCCACCGTGACTCCGGCGGCGCCGGTGAATCCGCTGGTGACGTACGGGTACGTGCCCTGCTCCAGGTCGAGGCCGAAGCTCTGCGAGCCCTCGTAGACGAGATACTCGCCCGCGGCCCGCGCCCGGCGCAGCCAGTGCGAGGTGTCGCACAGGTACGGCTCCAGCGAGCGGCCCGCCGCGCCGTACTCCTCGATGAGCCGGGCGACTTCGTCGGCCACCGGCTCCTTGCCGTCCGGCCGGCCGAAGACCTTTTCCAGCAGGGCCCTCTTGAGCGGGACGATCCGGGCGAGCCGGGCGCTGAGCAGTTTCTCGTCGAGCAGGTCGACGAGGCGCAGCCCGATGCGGGCGACCTTGTCCTCGCGGCAGGGGCCGACGCCGCGGCGGGTCGTGCCGATGCGGCCGGTGCCGTCGGCGAAGCCGGTCGCCGCCGAGGTGGCCAGCTCCGCGCCGCGCCAGTCGTCCTGGGCGATGTCCTGCTCGATGTGGTACGGGAAGATCACATGCGCGGACTCGCTGATGCGCAGGTCGATGGCGAGTCCGCCGTCCCGGAACCCGGCCAGCTCCGTGAGCAGCGAGCGGGGGTCGATGACGCATCCGCTGCCGAGCACGCCGACGGCGCCGCGCAGCACCCCGGCGGGAACCTGGACGAAGCGGTGCTCGCCGCCGTCCACGACGACCGTGTGCCCGGTGTTGGGGCCGGCCTGGTAGCGGACGACGGCGTACGCGCCCTCGCTGACCAGGTCCGTGATCTTCCCCTTGCCCTCGTCGCCGGCCTGGCAGCCGACAATGACCAGGTCCATCAGGCACCGCCGGGGCCGGGCACGGCGTCCGCGAGTCGGCGCACGACCTGGTCGAGCGGCCGGGCGCCCCATACGCGGGTACCGGTCCAGGTCTCGCACAGGGAGCGGTACATCTCCGCGGCCAGATCCACGACGTCGCCGGGCAGTGGCGGGGGCGCGGGCCAGGTGGCGCGGGGGCGCCCTTCGCGCACCCAGTCCTCGACCCTGTCCTGGAGGCCGCTCGCGGCGTAGTGGTCGCGGAACACCTGCTTGCTGACGTGGGCCCCGTCGAGCAGCAGCCGGGCCTCGTCGGGTGTTCCGGCGTGGTCGACCAGGATCAGATCGCCCCGGTCGTCGCGGCCGAACTCGACCTTCCCGTCGGCGTGCAGGAGGCCGACGCTCCGCGCGTGCTCCGTGACGATCTCGTCCACGGCGCGTGTGCGCTCCTCCAGGGCGGCCTGCTGGTCGCCGTCCAGGCCGCCGGTCTTGGCGGCCTCGCCGCGGTCGATGAAGCGGTCGATCTCTTCGAGTTTGGTGGTGTATTCGATGGCCGGGCGGTCCAGGACGGCGCCCGGCCGGGGCGGCGCGGCCAGTCCGATGTCGGCCGGCGCGAGCCGTCCGAGCGCCAGGCGGCGGAGCACGGAGGAGCCGGGCGGGATGATGTTGCGGAAGATGACCTGGAGCGGGATCAGGTGGTTGACGTCGGTGGGGGCGAGCGGCTGGAGCTGCGGGTCGATGACGCGCAGGAGGGTGAACTCCAGTCGGCCCGGCGGGTGGTGGGCGCGGTAGTGGGTGGGGATGCCCGCGCGGGCGAACAGGTCGAAGTTGAAGGCCGCGATGCGGCAGCACGCCTCTCCCTTGTCCGGGATGCGGTCGGGCATCTTTCCGTAGTGGAAGACGGAGTAGTCGTCGGTGAACTCGAACAGCCCCACCCCGCTCCGGCCGGGCTCCGGCTCCCGCTGGGCGACCAGGTTCTTCGTCGAATACCTCTTCGGCAACGCGCTGTCCTCCCGCTCGCGGTCGGTCGACCAGGGGGTCCGTCAGTCGATCAGGGACAGGTCGTCGAGGGCGGGGATCCACTCGACGGTGGCGGGCGCGTTCCGCGCGCCGCTGAACCAGAAATCGCGCACCACGCCGCTGTCGCGCAGCTCGCCGAGCCGCTCCACCGCGGCCTGCGGGCGGCGGGTGAAGGCGTAGCACATGGGGCCTTCGGAGCTCATCGCGATGGCGTCGATCTCCTTGCCGTTCCGGGCCTCTTCCAGCAGGAATTTGACCTGGTCGGACTGCATGTCGATCTGCTTCTGCTTGAAGTAGCTCTCGTACGTGAGGAAGTTGACCGCCTCGCAGAAGGCCCGGTAGTCGGCCTCCATGACGGAGGTGGCGAGGTTCATCAGGACGGCGTGCGCGGTGCGCCGGGCCTCTTCGGCGGGGATCGGCAGCGTACGGGCGAAGAACTCCCGCTCCACCTCGCCGTGCATCTGATGGCCGTTGGGAATGATCACGAGGATCGGCCAGGACGGGAACTGCGTGGAGATCAGGACCGGGGGCCGACGGCCGCCGCCCGCGTACCGGGTGGGCACGAGGTAGCGCTTCGGGTCGTCGGAGAAGTCGTCGGGGTTGCGGTGTCCGCCGTCGACGAGGAAGCCGCCGCGCTCGATCAGGTTGGGGCTGGCGCCCGAGGTGCCCGCGCGTCCCGCTGCCCGCGCGATCTCCGCGCCGTCGATCGGCCGGCCGGTGAACTGGGCGTACGCCCTGCCGACCGCTACCGCGGTGGTGGTGCCGGAGCCGAAGCCGGTGTGCGGCGGAAGCCCCTTGGTGATGACGACGCGCGCGGCGGGCCCGTCCCAGGCGGCGCGCAGCCGGTCCAGGAGCGCGGTCACGGCCTCGGCGTGGGCCGATCCGTTCTCGTCGGTCTCGACGGTATTGTGCGCGGCCGGGAGGACCAGGGCCTCGAAGCCGGGTGAGCGGAGCGCCATGGAGGCCATGCCGTTGCGCCGGCCGGTCTCTCCGTTGAGGTCGATGAGGGTGAAACTGACGCGGCATCCCGTACGGATACGCACGCCCCATTCCTGCGAATCTGTCCCGGACATATTCTCTCCCTCGCGAAGCGGTGCGCCGGTTATTTGAGCGCGTCCGCGCCGGGGAGTTCGACGACCAGGTCCGTATACGCGGCGCCGGATTCGATCAGGCCCCATTGCTGCATCCACGCGTAGGACTTCTCGAACTCCTCGCGGGTGTACGGGGCGGGCTCCGCATAGCGCAGCCGTGGCAGGTGGAAGTCGTCCGGGGTGAGCTCGCCGTGGAATTCCTCCGGCAGCGAGTCGATCAGGTAGTGCAGATACCGGCGCTTGTCCGCGTCGATGTCGGCGATGGCCCGGCCGATGGCGCGGTTGCAGGCCGCGTACACGGCGGGGTCGAAGTCGGGCGCGGCCAGCTCCAGGCCCGCGTAGTGGGTCTCGATGACCTTCTGGAAGCCCTGCTTCTCCGCCAGGGCGATCCACGGCTCGGACAGCGCCACGACGGCGGCCTCGCCCTTCTTCACGGCGTGGTAGCCGTCGATGGTGTGATAGCCGACCGTTTTGATCTCGGAGGGCGTCAGGAACCCCTCCAGCATCTGGATCGCCGCGTAGTGGTTGCCGTTGTGGAAGCTCACGGCGATCGGAGCGTTCGCGAGCGTCTGCGGGTAGGTGTAGCGCGAGCCGGGGGCCGCCATCAGCGCCATGACCGCGATGGAGGACCGCTTGCCGATGATCTTCGCGCCGCGTCGGCTGTCGTGGGCCCGCCTGATCTGCCCCCATTCACAGGCCCGGTACAGGTCGACCTGGCCTTCCTCGAAGGGCACGTGATTGCGGATGGAGTCGACGAGCTGATGGTCTTCGGCGGGCTCGGTGAGAGTCTGCTCGGCCCGGTTCTCGACGAATTCCACTTCGATGTCCTCGGCCGCGAAGTAGCCGTGTTCCTCCGCTACCAGCCAAGGGAGTGCGAAAACCGCGGAGGGACCAATACCTTCGGTGCGAACCGTAGTCGTCACGTCGACGATCTCCTTCTCACAAAGGGGTTTTTCTCGCCCGGTCAGGCTAAACACAGCGATGCGGTCGGAGCAAGGGGCGTTCTGTTGAACAGAATTCCGCCGTCAGTAATGTCTCAAGGCGCACGGGAGTGGTCACGGGACTACAGATGCAAAAGTCATGGAATTTCACCGGTCCGCGTCATCAGGGCCCGCCCTCCGGTCGGTCCCCGGACGGGTGCGCGCGCCTGGCGGACCTTCAGCACCGCCCGCGCCCGGCCGGCGCCGAGCGTGAGGCAGACGGGGTGCTCCTCTCCGGAGAGCAGGCCGAACAGGAAGCCCCCGGCGAACGCGTCGCCGGCTCCGAGCGCGCTCGGGGCGGGGATGATCTCCGCGCCGGTCAGCAGATGGCGGCCGGCGGGGCCGTGCACGAGCGCGCCGCGGCTCCCCAGCGTGACGACGGCGAGCAGCCCGCGCCGGGCCAGCTCGGCGGCCGCGTCCTCGGCCGTCGCCCTGCCGGTGACCGCCGTGACCTCGGATTCGTTGCCGAGGACGATGTCCGCCCCGGCCGCCAGGAGGGCGTCGAAGCGCTGCCGGTTCTCCAGGACGAGGCGCCGGTCGGAGAGGGCGAGAATCCGCGCCGCGCCGATGGCGGAGGCGTGGGCCAGGGCGGTGCGGCCCACCTCCAGCCCCTCGTCGGAGGCGAGGAGATACCCCTCGAAGAGCACCGCGTCGCAGGGCAGTGGCCGGGCGAAGTGGGCCGCCACGCCGTCGCGCAGGGCCCGCAGCCGCCCTGGCTCGCCCTGCCAGATGAGGAACGCCCGCTCGCCGTCGGGCAGGAGCAGCACCAGACATCGGCCGGTGGCGCCCGTCGCGCCGTGCGCGCCCGGCGGCAGCGGTACGCTCACGCCGCGCGCGGCCAGGTCGGCGCCGATGGCCCGCGCCAGGCCGTCCGTCATCGAGGCCGTCAGCAGCGACGCGTGCCCGCCGCTCGCCGCGAACGCCACACAGGTGTTGGCCGCGCTGCCGCCCGCCGTCGCGGCCACCGGCCCGCCGGCGAGGCGCTCGACCGCGGCCTCCAGCTCCGCACGGTCGCGGAAG
>NZ_JBHVHQ010000185.1:0-11854 GCF_042800135.1 Streptomyces sp. NPDC057654
ACTCCGTGCCGCCGCCCGGCACTCCCTCGGCCCGCTCCGCCCACCGGGCCGCCGCCGCGGGCCGGCCGCGCTCGGCCTCCGCGTCGGCCATGGCCTCGCAGCAGATCAGCAGGCAGGACTGCTCCAGCAGCGGCGCGACGAAGTCGTCGCACGCGGTCAGCACCTGCGCCTCGCCCTCGTCCACCTCGTGCAGCCCCGCCAGCGCCATGCCCCGGCCCACGCCGCCGAGCCGGGCCCACCACTCGCGGCGGGCCCCGGCGTGCCGCATCGCCTCGTCGGCGGCGGTGAGCGCCGCCGTGTGCTCGCCGGTCCAGCCGACGAGCAGGCACTTGACGGCGAGGGCCAGCGCGACGCACTCGTCCGAGCCCAGCAGCCGCGCCGCGTCGACCGCGTCCTCGGCCCGGTCCACGCCCTCGGCCAGCCGCCCCATCCGCCCGAAGGCGAAGGCCTGCGCGGAGAGGACCCAGGGGGCGAGGTAGCTCTGCCCGGTGGCGTCCGCGATGGCCAGGGCGCGCTCGGTCTTCCGTACGGCCTGCGGCAGCCGCCCCATCATGGCGTCGACCCAGCACAGGAAGGACAGCGACTCCAGCCACAGCGCCAGCTCGGCGTCCGTGGCCTCGTCGGTCAGCCGGTCGGCCCGTTCCGCGTAACGGGCCGCGGCCGCGCGTTCGCCGACGCCGTGCGCGTGGGCGAACCGCAGCGCGATCAGCGGCACCCACTCCTCGGCGACCCAGTCCTCCGGCATCCACGCCTCGCGCGCCGGGCCGCCGGAAGAGCCGCCGTCCGCCGACGGCGTCGGCCCGGCCCGCTCCAGGACGGCGGTCAGCTCGTCCAACTGCTCGCCCGCGGCCGGGTAGTCCGCGCGGATGATGCTGTCGCCGATCAGCTGGAGCCGCAGCGGCACCGCCTCGGCCGCGTGCTCCGGCGGCACCCGGCCCAGCTCCGCGCGGAGCAGGGCCCGCCCCTCGTCCTGCCGGTTGAGCAGCCGTTGCAGGATCGCGCAGAACCGGGCGGCGCGGGCGCGCTGCGCCCAGGCGTCGGCGGGCAGCAGCCGCAGCACTTCCAGGGCGGTGTCCCGGCCCTGTACGAGCCGGCCGCCGACGCCCTGGAGGCGGGCCAGCTCGACGAGGAGGGCGAACCGGTCGGCGCCGGGCCCCTCGGCGGTATCGGGGGCGCCGGGGCCGTCGGGGCGTTCGGGCAGCAGGTCCAGCGCGGTCTGGAGCCACCCGGCGGCGGTCGCGGGGGACTGGTAGGCGGTCGCGCGGGCGGCCTCGACGAGCACGCCGACGGCGAGCAGGTCGCCGAACCGCGCGGAGCGGGCGATATGGCGGGCGCGGGTGACCGTCGGCGCGTCCCGCTCGTCCAGGGCCGCCGCCACCCGCGCGTGTGCCGCGACCCGCCAGCCCACGCCCGAGGAGGCGTACGCGAGGTGCCGTACGACGGGGTGCCGGAAGCGGAACCGGCCGGGGGACGGCGCGCAGCGCACCACATCGCGCGCGGCCAGTTCGTCGAGGGCCGCCAGCGCCTCGGTGTCGGTGGTACGGGCCGCGATCGCGACCATGGCCGGGTCGAACTCGTCGCCGAGCGTCGCCGCGGCCTGTGCGGCGAGCCGGGCGGGCGCGGGCAGCGCCGCCAGCTCGGCGGCCAGGGCCTCGCGCACCGCGCCCGGCACCTGGTCGTCGTCGCCGTCGAGCACCGGGGCCGCGCCCGGCACGGCCCGCGCGGCGGGGGCCAGCGTGGCGAGCGCCGTCTGCCGGGCCCCGGACCGGGACAGCGCCTCCAGGTAGAGCGGGTTGCCGCCGCTGGCCTCGTACAGCGCGCGGCACCGCCGGGCCCCGACGGCCGGGCCGAGGAACTCCCTGGCCTCCCGCAGCGAGAACGGCGCCACCTGGACGCGGGTGCCGAGCCCCGGCGCGGCGTCCGCGAGGGCGGCGGTGAGCCGGGGCCCGGCCTGCCGGGTGCGGTAGGTGACGGCGAGCAGGATGGGGCCGCGCGGCGCGTGCCGGGCGAGGTGGGCGAGCAGTTCGACGGACCCTTCGTCCGCCCAGTGCACGTCGTCCAGCAGGACCGCGAGGCCGTCGGGGTCCGCCAGTACCTCCAGCAGCAGGCGTACGGCCCGGTGCAGCCGGTAGCGGTGCAGGCCGGGGCCGGGGGCGGCGGCCCCGGTGCCCGGCTCCGCGCGGGCCGCCGACAGCGCCGGGAAGACCTCGGCCAGCAGCTGCGTGCTCTCCGCGTCCAGCGCGTCGCGGACCCGCCGGGCCCGGTTCTCCACCTGGTCGTCGAGGGCGTCGACGGCGAGCGCGAGCGGCACGTCGTGTTCGAACTCGGTGCCCCGGCCGCGCAGCACGGTCATGCCGTGCCGCCGCGCGGCGGCGCCCGCCTCGCCGAGCAGCCTGGTCTTGCCGGCGCCGGGCTCGCCCGTCAGCTCCACGAGCCGGAACGCGCCCCCGGCCGCCCGCGCGGCCTCCGCGTCGAGGAGCCGCACCACGTCCGTCCGGCCGACGAGCGGATGGCTGACGAGCGGCTGGCCGACGAGCGCGCTGCCGCTGTGGGGTGCGGGGCTCTCGGACATCGGACCGCTCGGTTCCCGTCGGTGGGGCCGTGGACATCGGCACGCAGCGACTTAGGCGACAAAGGTGACGAAATGGAATATTTTTGAAGTCTAGCGACAAAACACCCAGGCCACTCGGGAGGCGGAGCAGCGGAGGTCAGGTGCCGTATGGAGCGGCTCATCCCCATGTTCACCAGCGAAGGCGTGCACGACGCCGAGGCCACCGTGCATCCGTTCGCCGCCGGGGACGGGCTGGGCCTGACCCTGACGCGCTTCCGGCGCGGGCCGCCGCAAGGTCCTGGGAATTCCGCGCGTCCGCGTGACGCGGTGCTGCTCGTCCACGGGCTGACGACGTCCAGCGACATGTTCATCATGCCCGAGCACGCCAACCTCGCCGGGTACCTGCTCGACCACGGCTTCCCGGACGTCTGGGCGCTGGACCACCGGATGAGCAACCGGTTCCCGTACGACCTCGCCTGCCACCGCTTCACCCTCGACGACGTCGCCCTCCACGACTTCCCCACAGCCCTCGCCGAGATCCGCGCGCACGTCGGGCCCGGGTGCCGCATCCACGTCATCGCCCACTGCCTGGGCGCGGTGGCCTTCGCGATGAGCCTGGCCGCCGGGGCCGTCACCGGCGTCAGCAGCGCGATCGCCAACAGCTCGGCCCTGGTGCTGCGGCTGCCCGCCTGGTCCCGGTGCAAGCTGCGCGTCGTGCCCGGCCTGACCGAGTACGTCCTCGGGCTGCCCTACCTCAACCCGGCCTGGCCGCAGGACGCGCACTTCAGCCGCGGCCGCGTGATCGCCCGCACCGTCTCCCTCTTCCACCGCGAATGCGACGTCCCCTCCTGCCACATGGTGAGCGCCATGTGGGGCGCCGGGCGGCCCGCGCTCTTCGACCACGAGCGGATGTCGCCGGTGACGCACGAGCGCATCGCCGACCTGTTCGGGGCGACCGGCGTGCACTACTACCGGCACATCCGGGCGATCGTACGGGCGGGCCGCGCGGTGAAGTACCGGCCCGGCGACCCCGCCTACCGCGACCTGCCGGACGACTACCTGGAGGCCGCGGCCGGCCTCACCACGCCGCTCCTGCTGACCAGCGGCGACCGCAACCACGTCATGTCCGACTCCAACACCGCCTGCCAGCGCGAACTGGCCCGGCTCGCCCCCGGCGTCTCCCGGCTGAGGCTCTTCCCCGGCTACGGGCACCAGGACGTCTTCATGGGCAAGGACAGCGCGCGGGACGTCTTCCCGCAACTGGTCGACTTCCTCCGTGAGCACGCGGACTGACCCGGACCGGGTTTCGGGGGGTTTCGGGGCTACGCGCGCCCCGGCCCGTACACGTCCCACAACTCACCGGCGAAGAACCGGCCGAACCGGGTCAGCCCGGCGAGCGGCGCCGCGCCCGCCGCCCGCATCGAGGCGAGCTGCCGGATGAAGTCCAGCCGCCCCACGCGCACCGTGCCGTGACACAGCCGCGCCTCCTCGGGCTCCTCGTCCGGCCCGAGCAGCCCCGGCCACACCCCGACGGCCAGCGTCGTCGTGTCCGGCCACAGGTCGAACCCCGGATCGTCGCCCACCTCCTTGCGGCCGGTCAGCGTCAGATCGCGGCCGTCCGGACCATGGAGGTGCAGCCGGTAGAGCATCCGCCGCCGCCCCGGCGACCCGGCCGGCACGAAGAGGTTGAACCACCCCTCCCGTACGGTCAGCCGTCCGCCCAACGGTTCGCAGGCCACCTCGCCGCGCGCCTCGGCCCGGTGGTCCGGCGAGTCGCAGAAGGCGTCGACGTCGTCGACGGCGATGGTCAGCCGCAGCGTCAGCGCCGGGCCGTCGGCGAGCGCGCCGCGCATCTTCTCCGCGAAGGTGAGGGTGGTGGCGGAGGCGACTGGGGACGGCGGGGGGCGGTACGCGGGCCGGGGCGGGCGCATCTCCAGCAGCCGCGTGGACATGCGGTCGGCGAGCGCGGCGATCGTCAGCGACGGGTTGACGCCGACCGGCCCCGGCAGCGCCGCCGCGTCCGCCACGTACAGCCGCGGATGTCCGAACACCTCCCCGTACGCGTCGCACACCGCGTCCTCGGGCCGGTCGCCCATGGGCGCGCCGCCCACCGGGTGCACGGTCACGACACGCCGCCACAGCCACAGCGGATTGTCCAGGCAGCGCGTCCCCATGGCGTCGGAGAGCGCCCGCATGGTGGTGCGGACCCCCTCGTAGTACGCGCGGCTGGTGCGCGTCGTCCACTCGACGTCCAGCGTGCCGCCGCGCAGCGTCATCACCCCGTCCGGCACGTCCCGGCCCACGCCCAGCAGCGGCAGCACGCCGGGGAAGCCGCCGCCCGCGCCGAGCAGTTCCGCGAACTCGCCGGAGATGTTGCTGTCCGGCGTGTCGGAGACGGAGGACAGCGCCAGGCCGGCGGCGAAGGCGGCCATCCGGCGCACGCCGCCCGCCACCCGGGCGCCCTCCATGAACCAGTTGAGGAACCCCGGATAGCCGCCGTCCTGCACGATGTGGCCCCGGCCCGAGCCGCCCGCCGCCTCGCCGGGCACGTCGACCACGCCGGTGATCACCGGCCCCCGGTCCGGCCGGGGCGCGGGGGCGCCCGGCCGCCCGTACAGGAAGGTCAGCAGGTCGCCGTTGCCGCAGAACCGGGTGCCCAGCGCCGGGCCGAGGCCGGGCAGCCGGGCGCGGTTGGCGAGCAGCAGGCGCACGGTGCCGTAGGCCCCGGCGGCCAGGATCAGGCGGTCGCAGTCCAGGTGGCGGCGGGGGAGATCGGCGGTGCGGACACCGTGCCGCTCGGCGTACGGATCTCCGGCGCCGTCCACCGGGTGCACGACGTAGCCGACGCGGTAGCCGCCGTCCCCGAGCGGCTCGACCGTCGTGACCTGGTGGCCGGTCCGCAGGTCGGCGCCGTCATGGCGCGCGGCGGAGAGATAGGTGTGGTCGAGGGTGTTCTTGGCGCCGTTGTTGCAGCCGAGGTCGCACTCGCCGGTCAGCGCGCAGGTCCGGCGCGGCACCCCGTGCAGATTCCCGTACGGGGCGTCGGCGACGGGCAGTTCCGGGCCTGGCGGCGCGCCGGGGGCGGGGGAGAAGGACACCGCGAGCGGCGCCGGGGACCACGGCAGCCCGGCCCGCTCCGCCGCGTCCCGCAGTGCGGCCGTCTTGGGCGTACGGGCGTACGGAGGCGCGTCCACCGGGTACGGCACCGGGCGCAGCACCGCCTCCACCGCGTCGTAGTGCGGATCGAGGTCGGCGCGGGTCAGCGGCCAGGACTCGTGGCCGCCGCCGGGCAGCGCCTCGTGCCGCACGAAGCAGCGCTCGTCCTTGCGGAGCAGCACATTGGCGTAGATCAGGGAGCCGCCGCCGAGGCCGCTGGAGACGAGGGAGTCGCAGCCCCGGAACCGCCACACGTCGTACAGCCCGTACAGCCCCTCGCTCGGGTCCCACAGCGCCCGCCCCAGCTCCGCGGGCGTCCGGGCGAAACTCCCCGGCGGATAGGCCCGGCCGCGCTCCAGGACGACGACGGACAGCCCGGCCGCCGCCAGCCGGTGCGCGGCCACCGACCCGCCGAACCCGGACCCGACGACGATCGCGTCCACGCGCTCGGGCCCGCTGCCACCGTTCGCCGCCTCGGGCACGGGAACCGTCCTTCCTCCCTCCCGGCTCCCAGTAGAGCAATGGTTCGCGCGCCGCACATCCGCAAGCGCGGGGGACGGCGAGAACGCGCCTACCAAGGGGCGGGAATTCTTGGGAAACTCCAGGGTCACGGTGGCGGTGGCGGAAAATCGGAGGTGCAAATTCGGACGTAGCAGCTCCGAATTGTGCTGGCGCCACGGAACACCGGCTTCGTACCCGAGCACGGGGATAGACGGAGGAGGGCGCCATGCCCGAGGTGACAGTGAACGGCCGGACCTTCACCTACTACGAGAGCAGGACCGGCAGCAGGGCCGTGGGACTCAGCGCGAACGGAGTCGCGAATTCACAGCACGAATACCGGTTCCGCCCGGACCCGCACCAGCAGCGCGATTACAACAGCCGCCAGGCGGAGTTCTACCTGGCGGCGGCGGAGGCCGCCGCCGGTCTCTTCACCCTGAATGACGGGGCGCCGAGCTGGCCGGCCACCGGCACGTTCAGCTGGCGGGGCCAGGACTACGACCTGGAAACCCGGTAGCCCGTCAGGGCTCGCCGCGCGGGGCCGACGACTCCGCGGGCGCGACGTGGGCGGCGGCCGGCGCGGCATGGACACCCTCCGTGTCCTGCGCGTCGTCCGCCGTCTGTGTCTTGCCTGTCTCGCCCGTCTCACCCATCTCGTCCGTCTCGCTCGTC
Organism: Streptomyces sp. NPDC057654; assembly: GCF_042800135.1. Classification (NCBI taxonomy): domain Bacteria; kingdom Bacillati; phylum Actinomycetota; class Actinomycetes; order Kitasatosporales; family Streptomycetaceae; genus Streptomyces; species Streptomyces sp. NPDC057654. The sequence continues at coordinate 6,878 of NZ_JBHVHQ010000185.1, forward strand.
GCCCGGACTTCGTGGGCGGCGTACGCGTCGTAGCGCCAGAACGGGCGTACGGCGAAGGCGCCCACGAGGACCAGGACGATACAGAGCACGGCGCTGCCCGACCAGGCGATGCTGAACGTCGTGGCCGCCGCCATGGCGCCCGCGCGCAGGTCGCCGAGGCGGGGCCCGCCGGCCACGACGACGGTGAAGACGCCCTGCATACGGCCGCGCATCTCGTCCGGGGCATAGGTCTGGAGGATCGTCTGCCGGTAGACGGAGCTGACCAGGTCGGCGGCGCCGGCGAGCATCAGCAGGGCCACGGTGAGCCAGAGCGTGCGGGCGAATCCGGCCAGGGCGATGCTGACCGCCCAGCCGATGACGGCGAAGGTGAGCGCCACGCCCTGCCGCCGTACGCGGGAGATCCAGCCGCTGCACAGACCGGCGGCCAGGGACCCGATGGCGATCGCCGAATACAGCAGTCCGATTCCGCCGTGGAAATGGGTGGCGGCCGCCTGCGGGAAGAGCGCTTTCGGCATCGCCAGCATCATGGCGGCGATATCCACCGCGAACGACATCATCAGCACCGGGTTGCCGCCGATGAAGCGGAGGCCCTCGAATACGGCGCGCGCTCCCGCCTTGACCGCTTTGCCCGCCGGTTTGATCGAGGGCAATCGGAAGGTCGCGTAGAGGGAGGCGGTGAAGAGGAGCGCGTCGGCGCCGTACGCGTAGGCGAATCCGTGGGGCAGCGCGACGAGAATGCCGGCGATGAGCGGCCCGAGAATCTGCCCGATGTTGCTGACCGTGAATTGGAGCGTATTGGCGGCGGGGACCAGTTCGCGCGGCACGATGCGCGGGATGATGGCGCCGCGCGCCGAGGAAGATGTGGCGAACGCGGCCCCCTGGACGGCGACGAGGACGAGGAGCAGCACCTCCGATCCGATGCCCAGGAGGGTCTGGACGAGGAGGAGGACCGTCACCGCCCAGGTCACGCCCGACGACCACAGGGAGAGCAGGCGGCGGTCGACCGCGTCGGCGATGGCGCCGCCGTACAGCCCGAACACGACGATGGGCACGAACCCGGCGAGCCCGGCCAGACCCACGTACATCGACGAGTGCGACATCGAGTAGATCTGCACCGGGACGGCGACCTCGGTGAGCATCGTCCCGACGAGCGAGGCTCCTTGGCCGATCAGGACGCGCCGGTAGGCCGGGATCGCGAGCGGGCGCGTATCGACGGCCGCGCCGCGGATACGGGCCGCTATGCCGGTGGGTTTGGGCTTGTTGATCACGGTCACCGGGGTGCGGCCTCCGGCTCGGTCGTACGGGCGGCGCGGGGGCAGGGGCCGGGGCATGGTCGGTGGCGGAGCCGGGGTGACGCTCCTGGTGTGGTGTCCATGACGTCACTTTGCCAGTGGGGCATGGCGGCGCACTTCCATTATTCTGCCTACTTGTGTCGCAGAATAGCCATCGCCCGGTCTCCCCACCCGCGCCCCAGCCCGCGATCCCGCCCAGCAGCTTCCACGTCCACGCCGCCGGCGAGGTCATCGAGCGCCATCGGCACGAGTACCACCAACTCCTCTACGTCAGCACCGGAGTCACATCGGTGATGACCGAGCGCGGGACCTGGGTGGTCTCCAGCAACCGCGCGGTCTGGACGCCGGCCCGGATGTGGCACCAGCACCGGGTCTACGGGGAGAGCATGATCCACACCATCGGCTTCCCGCCGGACGACGCCCCGCTGCCCGACGGCTCGCCGACCGTACTGGCCGTGGACGGCCTGCTGCGCGAACTCCTCATGGCCTACACCGAACCGGACCTGCCGGATCCCGAACGGCGGCGGCTGCGGGCCGTGGTCAACGACCGGCTGCGCCGCGCGGACGTCCGCCCGCTGACGCTGCCCACCCCGCAGGACCCGCGCCTGGCCCACGCCTGCCGGGCGGTGGAGGAAGACCTGAGCGAGCCCCGTTCCCTGGCCTGGCTGGCCCGCCACGTCGGCGTCGGCGAACGCACCCTCACCCGGCTCTTCCGCACCGAGTTCGGCACCACCTACCCGCAGTGGCGCACCAGCGCCCGTGTCTTCCACGCCATGCTCCACCTGGCCGAGGGCGCCACCGTCACCGGCACGGCCCGCCGCTGCGGCTGGGCCACCACCAGCGCGTTCATCGACACCTTCGCCCGGACCATGGGCCAGACCCCGGGTGCGTACCGCAGCGCGGCGGCCCTCCGAGCGACCCCGGAGTCCGCCGGCTGAACGTGCTGTGAGTGTCAGGAGGCCACTTCGAGTACGAGCTTGCCGCGGGTGCGGTTGGTCTCGCCCAGGCGGTGGGCCTCGGCGACCTGCTCCAGGGGGAAGGCGCGCTCGACCTCGACCCGGACGGCGCCGGAGTCGACCAGCCCGGCGATGGCGGTGAGGGCGGCGGAGTCCGGCTCGACCAGCAGGGGGCTGGTGCGGACGCCCGCCTGAGCGGCCGCGGCGGCCAGGTTCTCGGAGACGCCGCTCGGGATGGAGATGACCAGGCCGCCGGGGCGGGTCGCCGCCACGGACCGTACGTCGGTGTCGTCCTGCGGGCCGACCAGGTCGATGACGACGTCGACCTTGCCGGTGACGTCCTCGAAGCGCTGCCGGGTGTAGTCGACGGTCTCGTCCGCGCCCAGCTCCTTGAGCCAGGCGTGGCGGGGCTCGCTGGCGGTCGCGATCACCTCGGCGCCGAGCTTCTTGGCGATCTGCACCGCCAGGTGGCCGACGCCGCCCGCCGCCGCGTGGACCAGGACCCGCTGACCGCTCACGACGCCCGCCGTGTCGACCAGGGCCTGCCACGCGGTGAGAGCGGCGAGCGGCAGGGCCGCGGACTCGACGTGGCCGAGGGAGGCGGGCTTACGGGCGAAGTGGCGGGACGGCGCCGTGACGAACTCGGCGTAGCCGCCCGCGGGGCGCGGGAACCATGGCATGGCGTAGACCTCGTCGCCGGGCGCGAGCGTGGTGACCCCGAAGCCGACCTCCTCGACGACGCCCGAGACGTCCCAGCCGAGGATCAGCGGCATCGTCTGGAGCCCCGCCATGCCGTGCCCCGCGCGGGTCTTCCAGTCCACCGGGTTGATCCCGGCGGCGTGCACGCGCACCAGCACCTCGGTGGGCAGCGGCTCGGGCCGGGCGACACGGCCGGGTGTCAGCACCTCCGGTCCGCCGAACTCCTCGATGGTGACGGCCCGCATCGTGTGCTCGCTCATGCTGTTCTCGCTCGCTTCCGCATCGCGTGTGCGCAGTGCTGTGTGCTCTGTGCTCTGTGCTGTGTTCTTCGTCCGGGCGAGGGGCCCGGTACAGGGGTCGGCTCCTGATGCCGTCCAGCTTCTCCGGTGTGCACGGGCGCGGCGAGTGGCCGTACAGCCATCTGTCGTACCATTACGGCCATGCCGCATCGCGTCGCCGTTCTCGCCCTCGACGGGGTCGTACCGCTGGACCTGGGCATTCCGGCCCGCGTGTTCAACGGGGCCTGTGACCTGGACGGGGCGCGCCTCTACTCCGTGGAGACCTGTTCGCTCGGCGGCCGGCCGGTCCGTACGAGTGAGGACTTCCGGATCGTCGTCGACCACGACGAGTCGCTCCTGGAGACCGCGGACACGGTGGTGATCGCCACCCAGGAGCCCACCGAAGACCTCGTCGCCACCGGAAAGCTGCCCGAGGGCGTGGCCGCCGCGCTCGACCGGATTCCCCCGGAGGCCCGCGTCGTGAGCCTGTGCACGTCGGCGTTCCTGCTCGCGGCGGCCGGGCTGCTGGAGGGGCGGCGGGCCACCACGCACTGGGCGCTGTGCGACCTGTTCACGCGGCTGTTCCCCGGCGTGGAGGTCGACCCGGACGTGCTGTTCGTCGACAACGGACGCGTCCTCACGTCCGCGGGCGGGGCCGCCGGGATCGATCTCTGCCTGCATCTGGTCCGCCTCGACCACGGGTCGGCGGTGGCCGGGGCCGCCGCGCGGCGGTGCGTGGTGGCGCCGTGGCGCGAGGGCGGGCAGGCGCAGTTCATCGAGCACCCGGTCCCGGCGGACGCGGACCGCTCCACCTCGGCCACCCGGCAGTGGGCCCTGGGGCGGCTGGCCGAACCGATCACCCTGGAGGACATGGCGCGGCACGCGCACATGAGCGAGCGCACGTTCACCCGGCGGTTCCGCGGCGAGGTCGGCACGAGCCCGCTGAGATGGCTGCTGCAACGGCGCCTGGTCCAGGCCCGCGACCTGCTGGAATCCACGGACCTCACCGTCGCCCGCATCGCCACCGCCTGCGGCTTCGGCGACCCGGTCGCCCTGCGCAAGCACTTCCACACCCACCTGGGCCTGTCCCCGCTGGCCTACCGGCGCGCGCACTGCGCTCCGGAGCCGGAGCGCGCGGGGGCGACTGCGCCGGGTCGGTGACGGCCCACGCCTGGGCGCGCCGCGGGGAGTGCCGCGAGGACGTCTGACGGGGCGTCGGGCGCCCCGGGTCCGGCGCAGGGGGCGGTGCCCGTACCGTGGCGGCGTGACCGATCTTGATGAGCCCGTCCATCTGACGGCGCACGACCCGGCGTGGGCGGCGCGGGGCCGGGAGGCCGTCGGCGAGATCGCGGCGGCGCTGCACGGGCTGTCGGCGGAGGTGGCTCATATCGGTTCCACCGCCGTTCCCGGGCTCGTAGCCAAGCCGGTCGTCGACATCCAGATCGGCTGCCCGGACGCCGACGCCGCAGCCGCCGTCCGCCGCCTCGAAGGGCTCGCCTACGAGCATCTCGGACAGGCCGGCGTCCCCGGACGCGAGTATCTGCGGCGGCGCTCCGGGCAGCCGGTCAATGCCCATGTCGTCCAGCGGCGCGGCCGGCTGTGGACCGACAACATCCTCTTCCGCGACTACCTGAGGACGCACCCGGACGCCGCCTCGCAGTACGCGGCGGCCAAGCGGGAGGCCGTCGGCCGGGCGCCGAACCTCCTGGAGTACTCGGAGCTGAAGGCCCGCACCGTGGCGCGGATCATGGC
>NZ_JBHVHQ010000186.1:0-11828 GCF_042800135.1 Streptomyces sp. NPDC057654
CCGTAAAGGCCCGCCACGGGCACAAGAAACCGGAGAATCCGACAGCCGCCGGACTACTCCTCGGCGTCCGCACCCTCCGCCGAGTCGTCAGCCTCCTCCGCAGAACCCTCACCGTCCGCCAGCAGCCGCGTCAGCTGCCGCCCCAACAGCCGCTTGAACTTCCGCTGCTGCGGCCGCGTACGATCCAGGATCGCCACTTCCAACTGCTCCGCGGTGAGCGTGCGCTCCCCGCCGTTGTTGTCCCGGGACAAGGACTCCACAGCGAGCTTGAGCGCCTCGCCGAGCGTCATGCCGTCCACATGCCGCTGATCGAGATAGCTGCTGATCTGATCCGCGTTCCCGCCGACCGCGACCGAACCGTGCTCATCCACGATCGAACCGTCATGCGGCAGCCGATAGATCTGATCGTCCTCCGGACCCTCCCCGGCCTCGGCGACGATCAGCTCGACCTCATACGGCTTCTCGGCCGCACTGGAGAAAATGGTGCCCAGAGCCTGGGCATAGACGTTCGCCAGACCACGCGCCGTCACATCGTGCCGGTCGTACGTATAGCCGCGCAGATCCGCGTACCGCACACCGGCGATCCGCAGATTCTCGAACTCGTTGTACTTGCCGACCGCGGCGAAGGCGATCCGGTCGTAGATCTCGCTGACCTTGTGCAGCGCGCGGGACGGGTTCTCGGCGACGAAGACGATGCCGTCGGCGTACTGGAGCACGACGACGCTGCGGCCGCGCGCGATGCCCTTGCGGGCGTACTCGGCGCGGTCGGCCATGGCCTGCTGGGGTGAGACATAGAACGGCGTCGACACCGGCTATCCGTCCCTTTCTGTCAGTGGCTGGGATACCGCCCAGCGGCGGCGGGGGAACATACGGACACAGGTCCGGCGGGCTAGAGCAGCTCGGCCCGCGGGCCGTCAGGCTCCTGCAACCGCTGCTCGTGGATCGCACGGACGGCCTCGGACGCCTCCCCCTCGGTCAGCCTCCGGAACCCCTCATCGGTGATCACGGTGAGAACAGGGTAAATACGGCGCGCCAGGTCCGGCCCGCCGGTCGCCGAGTCGTCGTCGGCGGCGTCGAACAGCGCCTGGGTGACGAGCGTGATGGCCTGGCTCTCCGTCAGGTTGTCGCGGTAGAGCTTCTTCAGCGCCCCCCGCGCGAACACGGAACCGGAGCCGATGGCCGCGAAGCCGTACTCCTCCGAGCGCCCGCCGGTGATGTCGTAGGAGAAGATCCGGCCCTTCTCACGGCCCACGTCCCAGCCCGCGAAGAGCGGCACCACGGCAAGGCCCTGCATGGCCATCCCGAGATTGCTGCGGATCATGGTCGAAAGGCGGTTGGCCTTGCCCTCCAACGAGAGCGTCGCACCCTCCACCTTCTCGAAGTGCTCCAGCTCCAACTGGAAGAGCTTGACCATCTCCACGGCCAGCCCGGCCGTACCGGCGATCCCCACGGCCGAGTACTCGTCGGCCGGGTAGACCTTCTGCACGTCGCGCTGCGCGATGACATTGCCCATCGTCGCCCGCCGGTCACCGGCGAGCACCACACCGCCGGAGAACGTCGCCCCCACGATCGTCGTACCGTGCGGCAACTCGACGGCCCCTTGCACAGCCGGCAGCTCCCGGTTGCCCGGCAGCATCTCCGGAGAGTGCTCGCTCAGGAAGTCCATGAACGAGGACGAGCCGGGCGTCAGGAAGGCAGCTGGTAGACGCCCTGAGCTACGAGTGTTGGCTTCCACGCGTTTCCTTCCAGGTATGCGATGGCCCGACGCAAGGTGTCGGGATCGTCTCCCAACTTGCCGATGGCCGAATTGCAGTTGAAGCACAGTACGCCACGGACCCTACCCGTCTGATGGCAGTGATCCACATGCACGGCCGGGGCATTGAGACAGATCACGCAGATTCCCATTTGGGAGGCGATTATCTCGTCACGCTCAGCCTCGGTCATGCCGTACTGACGCCTCAGATGGCCCTCCCGCCCCTGAACGACACGGCAAGCCTTGCAGCGCGTCGACAGGCCGTCCGAGGCGGTCGCATTGCGATGCCACTCGCTGTGGGGCTTGATCTCGCCGCACGTACGGCAGAGCTTGCACCCCTCGGCCACATCCACTTTCTCGCGGACGGTCTTGCCGCGAGCTTCTTGACGACGTTTGTAGTACTCAGCCGCGCATTCACGGCAATTGGCCTGGAGGCCGTCAGGCCGTGACCTATTAGCCGCGAATGCGCTGGCAGGGAGCCTCTGCTGGCAAGCCGAGCATTTCTTCTCGACGCCAAATTCGGACATTCGTTACTGTCCGCCCTTTTGTACAAAACTCCGGACGAAATCCTCGGCATTTTCCTCCAAGACGTCGTCGATTTCGTCCAGGACGGAGTCCACGTCGTCGCTCAGCTTCTCCTGCCGCTCCTTGAGGTCTTCCGCAGCCTGCGCGTCCTGCGCCTGCTCCTCGACCTCCTCAGTGGAACGTGTCGCCTTCTGCTGTCCGCCGCCTGTGTCCTTGGTCGCCATGTACCTCACCCCGCTCGGTTCGATGCACTTGATCAGACCCTACAAGCAGGGTCCGACATTGGCCCTTTACTTCCCCAACGTCCGGGAACCACCTCGATGATTCCCATTCGCCGGTCCTTTCAGCCCCGGTTCAGTCCCTGGTTCAGTCCCTGGTTCAGCCCCCGGACAGCACCCGGACGAGGTCCTCCGCCGTACGGCACCGGTCCAGGAGCTCCTTGACGTGGTTGCGGGTGCCGCGCAGCGGTTCCAGGGTGGGGACGCGCTGGAGGGAGTCGCGGCCGGGGAGGTCGAAGATGACCGAGTCCCAGGAGGCCGCGGCGACGTCGTCCGCGTACTGCTCCAGACAGCGGCCGCGGAAGTACGCGCGCGTGTCCTCCGGCGGCTTCGTACGGGCCTTCTCGACGTCTCCCTCGTCCAGCAGCCGCTTCATCCTGCCGCGTGCCGCGAGGCGGTTGTAGAGGCCCTTGTCGGGGCGTACGTCCGCGTACTGGAGGTCCACCAGCTGGAGCCGGGCGGCGTCCCAGTCCAGGCCGTCGCGGCGGCGGTAGCCCTCCAGGAGCTCGCGCTTGGCGACCCAGTCCAGTTCGCCGGCCAGGCTCATGGGGTCGTGCTCCAGCCGGTTCAGCACGTCCTCCCAGCGGGTGAGGACGTCCCTGGTCTGTTCGTCGGCGTCCACTCCGTAGCGGTCCTCGACGTATTTGCGGGCCAGCTCGAAGTACTCCATCTGGAGCTGTACGGCGGTCAGTGTGCGGCCGCTGCGCAGCGTGATCAGGTGTTGCAGGGAGGTGTCGTGGGAGACCTGGTGGAGGGTGCGCACGGGCTGGTCGATGGCGAGGTCCGCGGCGATGAAGCCGTCCTCGATCATGGACAGGACGAGCGCGGTGGTGCCGAGTTTGAGGTAGGTGGAGATCTCGGAGAGGTTGGCGTCGCCGATGATGACGTGGAGGCGGCGGTAGCGCTCGGCGTCGGCGTGCGGCTCGTCGCGGGTGTTGATGATGGGCCGCTTGAGGGTGGTCTCCAGGCCGACCTCGACCTCGAAGTAGTCGGCGCGCTGGCTGAGCTGGAAGCCCTGTTCGTGGCCGTCCTGGCCGACGCCGACGCGTCCGGCGCCGGTGACGACCTGGCGGGAGACGAAGAACGGCGTGAGGTGGCGCACGATGTCCGAGAAGGGGGTGTCCCGCTTCATCAGGTAGTTCTCGTGGGTGCCGTAGGACGCGCCCTTGTTGTCGGTGTTGTTCTTGTAGAGGTGGATCGGCTGGGCGCCGGGGAGGCCGGCGGCGCGCTCGGCGGCCTCGGCCATGATGCGTTCTCCGGCCTTGTCCCAGAGGACGGCGTCGCGGGGGCTGGTGACTTCGGGGGAGCTGTATTCGGGGTGGGCGTGGTCGACGTAGAGCCGTGCGCCGTTGGTGAGGATGACGTTGGCGAGGCCGATGTCCTCGTCGGTCAGCTGGCTGGAGTCGGCGGATTCGCGAGCGAGGTCGAAGCCGCGGGCGTCGCGCAGCGGGTTCTCCTCCTCGAAGTCCCAGCGGGCTCGTCGTGCCCGGTGCATCGCCGCCGCGTAGGCGTTGACGACCTGGGACGAGGTGAGCATGGCATTGGCGTTCGGGTGGCCGGGGACGGAGATCCCGTACTCCGTCTCGATGCCCATTACTCGCCGTACGGTCATGCGGCCCTCCTTGCCCGGCGGCGCCCCCGGATGGGGTAGGCGCTCAAGTACCGCTGCGCTTCCGGTCCGTGTGCGGTCCCGATCCCCCACTGCGCTTCGCGGCGGTACCGAAGAGCCTAGAACGGCTTTGCGGCGGTGGGGAGATCATTACAGTCTTTGCTCGGGCGCGGCCTGTCGGCGGGCGTCCGGTTTTCGCTGCGGCTGCTTCGTTGACGTTCGGTGCGGTTCGTGGGATTCGGTTGGATTATGTCGCGGAACCGCTGCGGGGTCCGTCGGCGCACGTCGGTATGGGTGGGGATTGGTTGAGGCGAAAAATACGTCCGGCTGCGGACGCCCCGTGCAGGACATCCGCAGCCGGACGGCGGTGTTACAGGTACTGGCCGGTATTGGCCACTGTGTCGATGGAGCGGCCGGTGTCCGCGCCCTGTTTTCCGGTGACGAGGGTGCGGATGAAGACGATCCGCTCGCCCTTCTTTCCGGAGATGCGGGCCCAGTCGTCCGGGTTGGTGGTGTTGGGCAGGTCCTCGTTCTCCTTGAACTCGTCGACGCAGGCGGCGAGGAGGTGGGCGACGCGGATGCCCTTCTGGTTGTGGTCGAGGAATGCCTTGATCGCCATTTTCTTGGCGCGGTCCACGATGTTCTGGATCATCGCTCCGGAGTTGAAGTCCTTGAAGTAGAGGACTTCCTTGTCGCCGTTGGCGTAGGTGACCTCCAGGAAGCGGTTCTCCTCGGATTCCGCGTACATCTGCTCGACGACCGACTGGATCATGCCGGAGACCGCGGAGGCGCCCGAGCCGCTGTGCTCGGCCAGGTCGTCGGTGTGGATCGGCAGGGTCGGGGTCAGGTACTTCGTGAAGATGTCCTTGGCGGCCTCGGCGTCGGGGCGCTCGATCTTGATCTTCACGTCGAGGCGGCCGGGGCGCAGGATCGCGGGGTCGATCATGTCTTCGCGGTTGGAGGCGCCGATGACGATGACGTTCTCCAGGCCTTCGACGCCGTCGATCTCGGCGAGGAGCTGGGGGACGATGGTGTTTTCCACGTCCGAGCTGACGCCGGAGCCGCGGGTGCGGAAGAGCGACTCCATCTCGTCGAAGAAGATGATGACGGGGGTGCCTTCGCTGGCCTTTTCCCTGGCGCGCTGGAAGACGAGGCGGATGTGCCGCTCGGTTTCGCCGACGTACTTGTTGAGCAGTTCGGGGCCCTTGATGTTGAGGAAGAAGCTCTTCCCCGCGGGCTTGCCGGTGACTTCGGCGACCTTCTTGGCAAGGGAGTTGGCGACGGCTTTGGCGATGAGGGTTTTGCCGCAGCCGGGCGGGCCGTAGAGCAGGACGCCCTTGGGGGGCCGCAGTTCGTGCTCCTTGAAGAGGTCGGGGTAGAGGTAGGGGAGCTCGACGGCGTCGCGGATCAGCTCGATCTGGTTGCCCAGGCCGCCGATCTTGGTGTAGTCGATGTCCGGGACCTCTTCGAGGACGAGTTCCTCGACTTCGCTCTTCGGGATGACTTCGTAGACGTAGCCGGATCGGGGTTCGAGCAGCAGTGCGTCGCCGGGTCGGATGGTGATGTCCAGCAGCGGCTCGGCGAGCCTCACCACCCGCTCCTCGTCGGTGTGCCCGATGACCAGGGCGCGCTCGCCGTCCTCAAGGATTTCCTTGAGGGTGACGATGTCCCCGGCGCTTTCGAACTCCATGGCTTCGACCACGTTGAGCGCCTCGTTGAGCATGACCTCCTGGCCACGTCGGAGCTCTTCGAGGTCGACGCTCGGGCTGACGTTCACGCGGAGTTTGCGGCCGCCGGTGAAGATGTCGGCGGTGCCGTCGTCGTTCGCCTGCAGGAAGACCCCGAAGCCGGCCGGCGGCTGCGCGAGCCGGTCGACCTCCTCCTTGAGGGCCACGATCTGGTCGCGGGCCTCACGGAGCGTGTTGGCGAGCCGCTCGTTCTGAGCGGACACTCCGGCCAGGTTGGTCTGCAGCTCGACGATCCGCTCTTCGAGAATCCTCGTGTGACGCGGCGAGTCGGCGAGCTTGCGCCGCAGGACGGCGATCTCCTGCTCAAGATAGGCAACCTGGCCGGCGGGGTCCTCAGACCCTCGCCCCGGCCGGATGCCGCGGTTGATGTCGTCGTCGTGGGCTGCCACGGTCCTCACCTCCTCCAAGGGGAGCTGGACGCTTCCTGACCCTACCTGGGCCGGTGCAGGTTGAAACCCCTAGATCACAAACCCGGTCGGGGTGTGTCCGATCTTCACCCTTGCGCACGTCCTTACGTGAGGGGAATACCCACCCAACAACATCGGAAAGCGGGCGGTTGTATCGTCGAGTCGGTCAACACCCGTCAGGGCTGGCACGACTTACCGCAAGAATTTGACGCGCGACGCAGGAAACGGCAGGCGAGATGACCGTGCAGGGCGAGGACCGGGAAAGCACCGAGGATCTTGAGGTCTGGATCGATCAGGATCTGTGCACCGGCGACGGGATCTGCGCGCAGTACGCCCCGGAGGTCTTCGAGCTCGATATCGACGGTCTGGCGTATGTCAAGAGCGCGGACGACGAGCTGCTCCAGGACAAGGGGGCGACGACGCCGGTTCCGCTTCCGCTGCTGAACGATGTGCGGGACTCGGCGAAGGAGTGCCCCGGGGACTGCATCCATGTGCGCCGGGTCGCGGACCGGGTCGAGGTTTACGGGCCCGACGCCGACTGAGGGACGTCGCGAACACGCCGTGTGACCAGCGGGCACTGCCTGTGACCGGCTGGTGCGGTGCTGTCGGGTGCTGTCGGGTGCACTCAGACGCTGCCGGGCGCGGGCAGTGCGGTGAGGGCGAACTTCCCGTCCTTCCACTGCCATTTGACTTCTCGCTGCTTGTCGGGGCAGCAACGCGGCACGTTCTTCGAGGAGTAGCCGAGGAGGGTCGCCGAGACGGCGGTGTCCGACACGCGGAAGTCCATGACGCTCATCCGCTGGGCGGGGTCGAGGAGTGTCGCGGCGACCTTGGGCCGCCCGCCGCCCGAGGCGGGGGGCGTGAGGACGTACACGCCGCTCGGCGGGGTGCCCGCCTCCGTGTGGCAGCGGACCACGGCGACGGTCTCCGGCCGCCCGTCGCCGTCGAGGTCGGCCGAGCCCTTCGCCACGACGTCTGCCTCTGTCCGGCCGCAGTCCAGCGGATACCGTGCCGCGTGGGCATCGGGTGCTCCGCCGGCGGGCGTAGCGGAGCGTGGTGCGGTGGTGGTAGCGGTGGCGTCCGCGGGCTGGACGAGGGCCGCGCCGGCGACGACGAGGGCGAGGGCCGCGGCGGTCGCGATCCAGTGCACGGGGCGGGTACGGGCGTGGGAGGGGGTGCCGGGCGCGGGGAAGGGGCCCGTGCCTGCCAGGGGCTGCACGCGGGGGGACTCCTGTGAGTGCTGTGCCGTCGGGGTGTCCAGCATCGTGCCATATGGCGGGGGCCGTGGCACCACCGGAGTGCGGTGCGCCGGTGGTCTCTCAACGCGTGGGCCCCGCCGTCGAGTTCCGCTGAGCGGATTCGGCGGCGGGGCCTGTCGTGCGTACGGCCGGGTGTCGGCGTGCGGCCGGGTGGCCTGGGCTCAGCGTTCGGCGGAGCCGCTCTGGCTGCCGGGGCCGGTGTAGTCGTCGCCGTAGGCGCCCTTGGCGGGGCGGCGGCGGCGCAGCGGCGGTTCGACGCCGTCGGCGAGGCGGCGGGCGGTGAGCAGGAAGCCGGTGTGTCCGATCATGCGGTGGTCGGGGCGTACGGCGAGGCCTTCGACGTGCCAGGTGCGGACCATGGTTTCCCAGGCGGAGGGCTCGTTGAAGGTGCCGTGTTCGCGGATGGCCTCGACGGTGCGGGCGAGCTGCGTGGTGGTGGCCACGTAGGCGCAGAGGATGCCGCCGGGGACGAGGGCCTTGGAGACGACTTCCAGGCATTCCCAGGGGGCGAGCATGTCGAGGATGACCCGGTCGACCTCGGTGTCGGAGAGGTTGTCCTGGAGGTCGCCGACGGTGAGGGTCCAGGCGGGGTGCGGGGCGCCGAAGTAGCGCTGCACGTTCTGGGTGGCGATCTCGGCGAAGTCGGCCCGGCGCTCGTAGGAGTGCAGCATGCCCTGGTCGCCGATGGCGCGCAGCAGGAAGCTGCTCAGGGAGCCGGAGCCGACGCCTGCCTCGACGACGCGGGCGCCGGGGAAGATGTCGGCCATCGCCAGTATCTGCCCCGCGTCCTTGGGGTAGACGACGGCGGCTCCGCGCGGCATGGACAGGACGTAGTCGGGGAGCAGGGGGCGCAGCGCGAGGTAGGCGACGTTTCCCGTGGTTCGGACAACACTGCCCTCGGGGGCACCGATCAGCTCGTCGTGGGGGAAGGCACCCTTGTGGGTGTGGAACTGCTTCCCGGTTTCGAGCGTGAAGGTGTAGTGGCGTCCCTTGGGGTCGGTGAGCTGGACCTGGTCCCCGACTTGGAAGGGGCCGCGACGGCGGGCGGCACCGGTCGGTTCGGACATGTGACCAGCCTACCTGGGCGTGGGGGGCGGGGCGTCCGCGGTCCCTATTGCTGGGGGCGGGCCATGGCGGCGACGAAGGCTCGTTCGACGTCGGAGGTGGCGAGTACGCCGTAGATCTCGCCGGTTTCCTCGACGACGAGGTATTCGGTGGCGGGGGTGGCGCGGAGGGTGTCGAGGAGTTCTTCGCCGGCGAGTTCGGCGGAGACGCGCATGCCGTCCTTGAGGTCTTGGGCGAGGCCGCTGACGGCGACCCAGGGGCGGCGGTGTTCGGGGACGGTGACGATGGCGGATTCGCGGACGACGGCGGTGGGGGCGCCGTCGGTGTCGACGACGACGAGGGCGCGGGCTCCGGCGTCGTTGGCGCGGCGGATGGCTTCGGAGAGGGGGGTGGCGGCTTCGACGGGGACGGCGCGGCGGGTGAGGGTGCGGACGGTGAGTTCGGGGAGGCGTTCGCGGAGTCGTGCGACGCGGAGGCTGTTTCCGGCGCCGGTCCAGATGATGGCGGCGAGGATGGCGGCGAGCAGGGCGTCGGTGAGGGAGTCGACGCTGCCGAAGCCTTCGTTTCCGTCGCCGAGGCTGCCTGCCTGGGTGAGGAGGGGGAGGCCGATGAGGACGGCGACGGCGAGGCCGCGGCCGACCCAGGCGGCGGCGACGGTGCCGCTCATGGGGTTGCCGGTGATTTTCCAGACGACGGCGCGGAGCATGCGGCCGCCGTCGAGGGGGAGGCCGGGGAGCAGGTTGAAGATGGCGACGATGAGGTTGGAGATCATCAGTCCGGCGAGGAGTACGCCGGGGACGGTGCCGGGCTGGACGGTCTGCATGCCGAGGTAGAAGACGCCGGCGAGGACGAGGGAGAGGAGGGGGCCGACGAAGGCGAGGACGAATTCGCGGCCGGGGGTCTCGGCGTCCTTCTCGATTTCGGAGACGCCGCCGAAGAACTGGAGCTGGATGCGGCGGACGGGGAGTCTGAAGCGGAGGGCGGCGATGGTGTGGGCGAGTTCGTGGACGAGGACGGAGGCGTAGAAGGCGACGGCGAAGAAGAGTGAGACGAGGTATCGGGCGCGGCCGAGTTCGGGCAGGACGCGGTCGAGCTGGCCGCCGAAGACCCAGGTGATGAGGGCGGCGACGAGGAACCAGCTGGGGGCGACGTAGACGGGTACGCCGAAGGGGCGGCCCATGAGGATGCCGCCGCCCTGTTCGCGGGGGCGGCGTGGTTTGCGGCCTTCGGGCTCTTTGGGCTTCTCGGCTTGGGGGCCCGCTCCCCCGCCGGACCGGCCCTGCCCGCTGTTCTCCACGGTGTCCCCTCGTCGGCGTCCTGCCCCGCGTCCGCGTGGCGCGTTTCCACGATCATGCAGTGCGGGGCGGTCTGCCGTCGATGGTATGCGGCTCGTTGTCGGTGGGGGGCCGTAGGGTCTGCGGCATGGGAACGAGCATGGAGAAGATTCCGCAGGCCCGGTCGGGCGGGCTCCGGGCCGTGTCGGCCGAACGGCCCACGGCGCTGTCGCCCTCGCGGGCGGGCGATTTCATGCGGTGCCCGTTGCTGTACCGCTTCCGGGTGATCGACAGGCTGCCGGAGAAGCCGAGTGCCGCGGCGACGCGGGGCACGGTGGTGCACGCGGTGCTGGAGCGGTTGTTCGACGCGCCGGCTGTGGAGCGTACGGCCGAGGGTGCGCGGGCGATGGTGCCGGGTGAGTGGGAGAAGCTGCTCGCGCGGCGGCCGGAGCTGGCGGAGTTGTTCGAGGACGATCCGGAGGGTGAGCGGCTGGCCGGGTGGCTGGGTGACGCGGAGCGGCTGGTGGACCGGTGGTTCACGCTGGAGGATCCGACGCGGCTGGAGCCTGCTGACCGGGAGCTGTATGTGGAGACGGTCCTGGATTCGGGGCTGACGCTGCGGGGTTTCATCGACCGGGTCGATGTGGCGCCGAGCGGGGAGGTGCGGCTCGTGGATTACAAGACGGGCAAGGCGCCGGCTCCGCGGTTCCGGTCGGAGCCGCTGTTTCAGATGACGTTCTACGCGCTGGTGATGTGGCGGTTGCGGGGTGAGGTGCCGCGCCGCCTTCAGCTGGTGTATCTGGGCAGCGGGGAGGTGCTGACGTACGACCCGAGCGAGGCGGATCTGCTGGCGGTGGAGCGCAAGCTGCTCGCCTTGTGGGAGGCGATCGTGCTGGCGACGGAGACGGGCGACTGGCGGCCGCGGCGGAGCAAGTTGTGCGGCTGGTGCGATCACCAGGCCGTGTGTCCGGAGTTCGGGGGTACGCCGCCGCCGTATCCGCTGCCGGTGGCGGGCGCCGGGGAGGCCGGGTCGCTGCCGGTGGCGGGCGCTGGGGAGGGCGGGTCGCTGCCCGGGGGCGGTGCCGGGGAGGGCGGGCCACAGGCGGGTGCGGAGGCCGGGTCAGTGGCTTCGGAGCAGTCGTCGCAAGGCAGAATGGGGCAGATCTAGCGAAGGAGAGAGTCCCTGTGGCTATCCGCGTCCTGCTGGTCGACGACCAGCCGCTGCTGCGCACCGGTTTCCGGATGATCTTGGAGGCCGAGCAGGATCTCGCGGTCGTCGGCGAGGCCGGCGACGGCCTTCAGGCGCTCGATCAGGTGCGGGCCCTTCAGCCCGATGTGGTGCTGATGGACATCCGGATGCCCCGGATGGACGGTGTGGAGGCGACCCGGCAGATCACCGGTCCGGGTCGGGACGGTCCGGCGAAGGTGCTGGTGCTGACCACGTTCGATCTCGATGAGTACGTGGTGGAGGCGCTGCGTGCGGGGGCGAGCGGGTTTCTGCTGAAGGACGCGCCGGCCGATGAGCTCGTGCAGGCGATCCGGGTGGTGGCGGGCGGCGAGGCGATGCTCGCGCCGAGCATCACGCGGCGGCTGCTGGACAAGTACGCGGGGCATCTGCCGTCCGGTGAGGAGAAGGTCCCGGACACGCTGGACACGCTGACCGAGCGTGAGGTGGAGGTGCTCAAGCTGGTGGCGCGCGGCTTGTCGAACGCGGAGATCGCCGCGGATCTGTTCGTGAGCGAGACGACGGTCAAGACGCATGTGGGGCATGTGCTGACCAAGCTGGGGCTGCGGGACCGGGTGCAGGCGGCGGTCTACGCGTATGAGAGCGGGCTGGTGCGTCCCGGCTCGCAGTAGGCGGCGGCAGGCGCAGGGGAGACCGAGAAACGGCCGGCGGCCCGCTTCCGAGG
>NZ_JBHVHQ010000187.1:0-11813 GCF_042800135.1 Streptomyces sp. NPDC057654
GTCCAGGACGGCCTCGCCGGCCGCTTGTTCGTGGCGGCTCCAGCCGCGGTGGGCGGCGGCGACGAGATAGCGGCACCGGTCCTCGATGTCGCTGAACAGGACGCACCGCAGGTCGTCGTTGTCCGCGGAGGCGGTGGCAGCCGCTGCTCGGGCCGTGCCGGCGGTCTTGAGCAGTTGGCTGCTGTGGGCGGTCAGAGCACGTTCGGCGGTGGCCAGGAAGCTGCGTGCGTAGGGGGTTTCCGGGTGCTCGGCGACTCCTGGACGGGTGAGGAGCCGGGAAGCGGCCGCGAGAGCGCGGGGGATGCGGATGGTGGCGTAGGCGATGTCGTCGGCGGTCGCATCGGGATCGGTCAGGATGCGGCCGAGGGGCGCTACTCGGTAGGCCAGGCGGTACAGGCGGTGGACCTGCCGGTCGGTCTCCTGGGCGGCGCGGGCGTAGGCCCGCCATTCGCCGAGGGTCGTGGTCACGTACGGCTCCTGGAAGACGCTTGCATTTCCGGGCGGTTGCTCGGGGCGGGCCGGAAGAGTGGGTGGACATCACCGATCCCCGGCCCGGTGAGTGCGCCATGTCGGGGTGCGGGGCAACGGGCGCCCATGGTGGCCGGGCCCGGCGCGGCAGTCGGTACGCGGGCAGGGCGTCAGGGCTTCTTCACGGTGGTGATGACATAGACCTGATCCGTACCGCGGTCACGGTCCTGGCTCTGGCCTTTGCCGGCCGTCCGGTCCGTGACTGGGGTCTTGTGCCGTCGTGACCGGGACCGCAGCTTCAGCAGGAGGAAGACTGTCAGGGAGGCGCACCAGGCGGTGCCCTGGGCATCGCCTTGCAGGAAGGACCGGATCGTCATCAGGGCGAGCGCCGTGGTCTGGAACGCAAGGAACGCGGTGACAGGGATCAGGCCGAAGATCCTGATCAGCAGAGGCAGGACGAGACCTGCGACCAGCAGGGCTTCCACCAGATCGGCCCAGTTCATGAGGTGGACTCCTTCGTCATTGCGCCGTGTCCGGCGGGGGTCGGGCCGGTGCGGCCGCTGGTTGGGTGAGTGCGCCGTATGGCAGTGACCGGCACACCCCGCAAGCGGCGACCGGCTCCGTGATGGTCGAGCAGCCCGGGCATGGGGGTGTAGACGGCAAGGGTGCCCAGTACCCCGAGGGTGTTCGGTATGGTGCTCTCCACTTGGTTCGTGGGACCGCCCTGAGTTAGCGGTGGATGCCGATGAAGGTGCGAAGAGCGCGTGCTAGCCCGACTCCAGCGCTCGAAAGGCCGAGGGCTGAGCTGCCGAGTCTCCTGTCTGTCCGGGGTGCAGGTGGCACGAAGGAGCCCCGCGCCTTCGGCGTCGAGGGCGCGGGGCTCCGGGTATAGCTGGTGGTGCTACTTGTTCACTGCGAAGCGCAGCAGACTGTCCTGGTCCCCCTGCTTGACCGTGCCTCGTTCGTTGATGACCTCCAGCTTCCACCCAGCCCCGACCCGGAACGCCTTCGCCACGGCAATGGCGTTCCCGTTGCCGAGCAGCGAGGGCCAGATATCGGCGACTTGCTGGGTGGCACCGCCGGTGCTGTCGTAAACCTTGCAGGAGACGTTCGCGGCCTTCTTGAAGTCGCTTCCCTTCTTGTAGGCGGCGCAGACGAACACGATGCTGGTGACGTGCGCCGGGATCTTGTCGAAGGTGACCTCGATCAGTTCGTCGTCGCCGTCCCCGCGTCCCGTCTGATTGTCTCCGGTGGAGGTCACAGCGCCGTTCTGGAGCGGGTCGGTCACGTCCAGGCCGGCGAAGCGGACCGGGTCGTTGCCGCTCATGAGGATGGCGAACGCGTCCAGGTCGGTGCCGCGGGCCTTGCGCAGCACACCGAGCACACCACCGCTGCCGCCGGTGGTGGTGTCCCAGGAGACACCGATACCCATCTTCGTCACGCCATCGAGGTCGGCGGCGCCTTCCTCCTTGGTCAGGGTGACGATGCCGGGCGTGTCGGGAGTGGTCATGATGGTGAACCTTTCGGTGTAAGAGAGTGTGCCGGGTGGCAAGGACCGTCGGAGTTGTGGTCGAAGGGAAGGAGCAGCCGCTGGTCAGCGTGTTTTGCTGCAACTGCACTCGGAGAACATGCGCGTGACCTTTTCGTTCTCTTGCTGACGCGAGCGTCGTGGGCGTCCGGCTCCGTGTCGCGGGCGCTGTTCCGGCGGTCCATAGCTCGGCTCCTGATCTGACGAGGATGTTCTTCAACACCGGATCCGGATCAGCTCCGCTGATCCCTTGTGCCCGCTGTCTTCACTGGACGAGCAGGGCGAGCCACGAAGAAGGAACACACGCAGCGCCCCGGCGCAGTTGCTGTCTGCGGGCAGTGGTTGCGCCGGGGTGCTGGGGAGGCCGGGGCCGCGGGGATCCCCAGGGACACGCCACAGTGGCTTGATCGTCCTCACGGACTGTGTGCCTGATCCTCCGCCATCGGCGGAGCCGCCCCACGGCGTCGGGTGTCATTTGCGGCGTTGCATCCGGGTCATCAGGGATCGGATGGACTGGATGCGCCCACGGCGCTCGTAGGCTCGTGCTATGGCTGCGATGTCGGCCGGGTCGCAGTGATGCCACGACACCTTGATGACCAGGCACTCGCGCGTCGTTCTGCGTGGACGGTGCAGCACGAGGGCCGCCCCGTCCGCGTCCGGCTTCCATGACAGCCGGACGTGACCGGTCTCGGAACTGAGTTCGCAGTCCCCGGTGCGCAGCGCCGGGGGCAGACCTAGCAGGCGGGCCACCTCGTTGGCGAACGATTCGAACGAGTACCGGGGCGGCTGAGCGTTATGCAGATGGGACTGCATCCAGGACGGCAGCGGCACGGGAGGGACCTTCCTTGATTCGGTGAACAGGCCACGATTGGTCGCGACGTGACGGTGGAACAGGAGGATGGCGAAGTGGGGCCGCTGTTCCTGGGTACGGGGTAGTTGCGCACGGCGGTGGTCCCGAAGGCCCAGGCCAGCGATGACGAAGTGCCGGGGCGGCTGGTTGGCACCACTCGCGGGCAGCCACCGCACCTTCCCGGCCGGTAGGCGGGCTGGCGGGAAGGCGGCGCTGCCAGCGGGCGGTGCCGGGTGCACGGTGCGGTGAGGCCGTGTACGGCAGAGACGCGCTGGCCGCCGAGCTGCATGACGTTTTCAAGTGGAATCCCTTGTGCTCACTGCCGTCACGGGACGAGCAGGGCGAGCCACGGAGAAGGAAAGACACAAAACACAGCACCCCGGCGCAGCCGCTGCCCGAAGTCAGCGCACACCGGGGTGTCGGGGAAGCCGGAGCCGCGGAGATCTCCAGGGACGCGCCGCAGGGATCGGCTGTGGCGCTCAGGAATCGAACCTGTTCCGCGGCCGGTCTGCACGGTGTGCCCACTGACGTACGCCGAGGAGCAGCCGGCGCACTGCGGATTCGAACCGATCCGTACAGAAGTCGGTGCCGGGTCTGCCCTCGGTCCCCTGGACCAGCCGTGCTGATAGTTCAGACCGCCGATGGCCTCTGTGGCGGGCTGACCGTGGTGTGCGGCGGTCGGCGCTGTGACGACGTGCGCACGATCAGTTCGGTTGGTATGACCTGTTCCACCGGGCGTCCCGTGTCGAGCCCCTCGATGGCGTCGATGAGGAGCTGGACCACCGCGGTGCCGATGCGGCGGGGTTTGAGGGAGAGCGTGGTGATGGGCGGCTCGGTGGTGGCGTAGACCATGGATTCGCTACAGCACACCAGGAGCAGGTCGTCGGGGACCCGCAGCCCGTAACGGCGGGCGGCGGCGAGCAGGTCGGTGCCGTTGGGGTCGAAGAGCCCGTAGACGGCGTCGGGCCGGTCGGGGCGGGCGAGCAGCCGGTCGGCGGCCACGGCGCCCGCGCACGGGTCGTGGGCGGGGTACTCCTCGTACACCGGGTCCTGGCCGACCCGCTCGCACCAGTGCAGATAGGCGGTGGTGGACAGGCGGGTGTACGTGTCGGTGGTGGTGCCGGTGAGCAGGCCGATGCGGCGGGCGCCGGCGGCGGCGAGGTGGTCGAGGATGTCGAGGACGGCGGCCTCGTGGTCGTTGTCGACCCAGGCGGTCACGGGCAGCGCGCCCGCGGGGCGGCCGTCGGAGACGACGGGGATGCCGTGGTGGACGAGTTCGGAGACGACGGGGTCGTGGTCGGAGGGGTCGACGACGACGGTGCCGTCGAGCGCGACGTTGGACCACACGTCGTGGCGGGAGGTGGCGGGGAGGATGACGAGGGCGTAGCCGCGCGCTAAAGCGGCGGAGGTGGCGGCCCTGGCCATCTCGGCGAAGTAGGCGAATTCGGTGAAGGTGAAAGGTTCATTCCCGTACGTGGTCACGGTCAGGCCGATGAGGCCGGACTTGCCGGTACGGAGCGTGCGGGCCGCCGCGGAAGGGCGGTAGCCCAGCCGATCGGCGACCTCGCGGACGTGGCGGCGGGTCGCGTCCGGTAGCCGGCCCTTGCCGTTGAGCGCGTCGGAGACGGTCGTGATGGAGACGCCGGCCGCGGCGGCCACGTCGCGGATGCCCGCCCGCCCCAGCCGACGGCCGGTTGACCGGCTCACCTGATGCGCCGCATCGGGGCCGGACTTGTCCTCGGTGTGGGTGTGGGCGTGCGGGCTGAAGGTGGTCACGATCGTTCTCCCGATCTGGTGTGGTGGTCGACGGCGGGAGCCGGTCGACGGTCGAAAGGCCAATGACGGGGGAGCCGAACGCGCCGAGTGGGCCGACCGTGTTGAGGATGATGCGGCGGCCCCAGACGGGGCGCAGCCCCTTCGCCTCGGCTAGGTGCACGATGTCCGGGTTGTTGAAGGGGCGGACGGTTCCGGCGCGCCCCGGTGGCGGTGCGGGATCGTCTTGAGACCCCGCCGCGTTAGCCCTTGAAGCCGCGGCCGCGCCGCACGCGGGAGATGCGAGTGCCACGCACACGTGAACGAGGAAGTTTCTGCTCGCATGCCATGCAGAGGTCGGCGGCGATGTCGTTGTTGGTGTTGCACTGCGGGCATTTCTTGGTCATGTTCCTGGTTCTCCTGGTCTCTGTCGCAGGTCGAAAGCGGGCTCGGGGTCTGGCCGGAGGGCGCCCGGGGGTATGAAGCGCCTTGTTCCAGGCGGGTATGCCTCCCACTGCTGGTGGTCGGCTCCGCACTGCTGGCAGTCGTCGGAGCAGGCCCCTGCCCGGCAGGCAGCCCGCGCGGCATCGAAGGGAAGGGACGGCCGCTCAGCGTGTCTCGCTGTAGCCGCACTTGGAGCACGTGTGCGTGATCCTCTTGACCTTCTCGCTGGTGCGGACGTCGTAGGTGTTCGACTCCATGTCGTCGACGCAGTTCGGACAGTTCATGACTCGGCTCCTGACGTGACGAGGATGTTCTTCAACGCCGGATCCGGATCAGCTCCGCTGATCCCTTGTGCTCACTGCCGTCAGGGGACGAGCAGGGCGGGCCACGGAGAAGGAAAAAACCAGCGCCCCGGCGCAGCTGCCGCCCGAAGGCAGAGCACACCGGGGTGCTGGGGAAGCCGCAGCCGCAGAGATCTCCAGGAACGCGCCGCGGGGATCAGCTGCGGCGCTCAGGAATCGAACCTGTTCCGCGGTCGGTCTGCCCGGTGCACCCACCGGCGCACTGCGGATTCGAACCGCTCCGTGCAGAAGTCGGTGCCGGGCCTGCCGCCGATCCCCCGGATCAGCTGTGCTGGTCATTCATGAACAGTCGAGGTCGGCCGGGGGGCGGGTTTACGAGCCGTGGGCGGCGGTGTTGGGGCATGTGGCGTGGCCTGACGTTCCCTCGCCCCGGCAGACGGGGCAGCGGGTGTTGAGCATGTCCAGCAACAGCGCGTTGAGGGCCTGGACGGTCGCGGCGTGGGTGCGCTGGTCGCGGTCGTGCCTGATCCCGGCGGCCTTCAGCATCTTGCGGGCGAAGAGGCCGATGGCATCGCGGACGCCTCCGACGCTGCCCAGATCAAGGGCGGCGATCTCGGTGTCTACGGGCCGTCGGTGGGGGCGGTGGGCGGGGACGGTCGAGGTGGTGGTGCTCAACATGGCCTCCTGTTCGGGTGAAAAATTGGGTGAATGGTGCCGGGGTCGGGAGAGCCTCCTGCAGGCAGGGGCGGTTCCGATGGGGTCCCGGGGATGGAACAGATCTTGGGTCGGTGTCGGGTGCGATGACGACGGCCGCGGTCCCCGGTATTCGGAGTCGGCGACCAGACGGGGCTGGCTTGGCCTCGATGCCTCAACAGGCCGTGCCTGACCTGCACCGTGCAGGTGCGGCGACCGGTGGTGGTGATCCCGCCTGCGTCGGAGGCATCGCAAGGAGCGGGCTGGAGGGGTGGCGCCGGCGGTGAGAAGTGTGAGGGCGTCCCGCGAAAAATGAATTGACGGACGCCTGCTCTGCCTGACTGTCAGTCAGCCTGTTCGTCTCGGCTCTGGACTGCCGATCCGATGATGACGAACGCCACGGGCACGATCGTGGGCAGTAGGACCCACGCGCCGGCTCTGTGCACCCAGCCCGTAAGCGTCAGTGCGGCTATGCCGAAGACGATGAAGCTGAGGTAACCGGCGTTCAGCAGGTGCAGACCCTGCCCTTTGAGGAG
The DNA here is from genome assembly GCF_042800135.1 of Streptomyces sp. NPDC057654. Taxonomy (NCBI): domain Bacteria; kingdom Bacillati; phylum Actinomycetota; class Actinomycetes; order Kitasatosporales; family Streptomycetaceae; genus Streptomyces; species Streptomyces sp. NPDC057654. The sequence goes on from NZ_JBHVHQ010000187.1 coordinate 6,574, forward strand.
CCTGGCGCGGCGCCGGGCGCGGGGGGGGCGGGGAACGTGTGGGTCGTCGGGCGGGATCATGGAGACTATCCCTGTTCGTGGGTGTCGCGGCTGTCGGTGGACCGGCCGTTGCAGTGCGCGCATTGGCCGTTCCCGTCCGCGTGGCTGTTGCGGCAGACGGCGTCCTCGTTCGGGGCGAGGCCGGTCAGCGATGGGGCCTGGCCGGATTGCTGGCTGACGGCGCGGTGTTCATCGCCGGAGTCCGCTCCGTCTGCCGGATACTTGCCGAACAGGGCTTGCAAGACGGCGCCCAACGGCATGGGTTCGGGGGGCATCGGTTCGTCTCCTGCATGGTGGTCATGGCGTTGGCGGACGGGAAGGCGTCCGTCGCAATCTCCTTGTCCGTGTCGCATCACGGTGGCGGTGAGCGGGGCGGGCATGGCTCACAGGGGCGCCGACCGGCTCGAAGGCGGGCCGGTACGCTGCTCGACAGCGTCACCGGCCTGGAGAGCACGTGGGCTCTCGCCGTCGAGCTCGATGGCCCGATGTGGTGGTGCCCACTGTTCAGAGGGGCATCTGGCCTGGTCAGACCAGGCCGCAACGGGCAGGAGCCGCAGCACAGCTCGCGCCGGGCGGCCCAGCAGCCGCACGTCTTCATTCCCGGGTGCGCTCCGCCGGTCCGCCAGTCGCCTGCGCCCCGGTGGCCGGGGCAGAAGCGAGGTCCGCTCGGCTGCGTCAGCACCCGCATGTCCCAGCACGACAGAGTCGACCTTCAGGACCACAACACAACCAGTCCTGAAGGTCGACTTATGTGAGCTCGGCCGGGCCCGCCGGGAGGGGTGGAGTTCTATAGGCCGTCAGGCGGCCTGCCCCTGAAAGGGGAACTGTTCGTCCTGCACGGCGCTGGCGTACGCGACGGCCGGAGCGGCAGCCGCGACGGGCATGCTCCGGGCCTGCAGGTTCTGATTCCGGACCTCTGCCTCGGTCACGCGCTTGGTCAGCCGGGCCTGGGTCGTTGCGCGCGACTCCAGGAAGGAGATGTTCTGGATCTCCAGCTTGAGTTCGAAGACCTTCTTACCGTTCTTGAGGTACTCGTTCATGCGCGGCTCGTAGCTGAGGGCCACCAAGTCGCCCTTGTGCACATGCCTGAAGGGGCCGATGTCCGTGGTCTGGGCGCGGACGAAGGCCTCAAGCGGCAGGGCGTCGGAGTTGCGGTTGCCCTGGGCGTCGGTGTAGCCACGCTCGACGAAGACGGTGAGCATGACCTTCTTGGAGCCGTCCTTGTTCGGGAAGACCTTCGGGTCGTGCGCCGCGCGGCCAATGAGGGATGCGGTGCTGCTCGGGTTCGGCATGGTGGATTCTCCTTGGGTACGGCCCAGCGTACGGATCAACGTCGTCGATGCGCACGCAGTTGGATGGGGTGAGTTGAGTTGCTCAGTTATCTGTCATGTCACCATCCGGATCAGCTGCGCTGATCGGATGCTCTGTCATTCCGAGTCCCGAATCGGCTTCGCCGATCAGGCTCGTGTTTCTCGGTGGTCCACCGGCCGCTTCCCCGACTGGACTTCAGTCTGGAGGCCGGGGTGCACTGGGCCAGCCTGTGCCAGTCCGGCACGCTCAACGTGCGCTTCATTTCCGCTCGCCATACCCTGTGCGGCTTCTGGTCACGTGTGGGCACCGGGATGGGTTCGACGGGCCTCCGGGGCCGGACGGTGTGCCGAGGCGGAAATCCGGTCCGGGCTGTACGGGGTGAACCGAACCTGATCGGGAATGGCGTTCATGGTGGTGTTGTTTGGGGCCGGTTCCGGTCACGTGCGCAGCGGACCGACGCTCCCGTGACGTCGGAGAGCTGGCCGGTTCCGTGAAGAGGACGAACCCTCGGCTACCGGCGGTGCACCGGCTCGCCCCTCGCGCAAGGCTGCGCCTCGCTGATGTCCTACTCGCGGGACGCGTCCGAGACGTGGACTTCGGAGCCGGGGCTGCGCACGACGAGAGGCCGATCAGGGGCTCCCGGCCGGTAACGGTCGTCGTCGCCGGGACAGCCGAGCTGGTACGTGAGGCCGTCGGCACTCGCGGGGCCGGGCCTCTCCTGGCTCGGTGAACAAGACCGGGCCCCATCTCCGGGTCTGCTGCCGTCCGGTATGCGCGAGAGGCGGCACGTCACAGCATTCACGGCGTCCTGCCCGAGCGGCACGTCATCTGAAGGGCTGAACATCTCCCGACCTCGCGGTCGTCGCCGCGCAGCCGCGGCCGCCGCGAGACGTTGCGCCGGCCGCCGGGGGACGGTGGGGGTAACGTCGGTCAGGGCGGCTACTCGGCACCGTCCTCGGGCCAGACGATGCGCGGGGTGACCTTCAGGGCGCGGCCGTTGCGGACGACGACACGCCACAGGTCGGCCTTCTTCTCGCCCTCGCAGTCCAGGCGGCCGGTGAACGTGTGGCCGGGGAAGGCGTCAACGGCGCGCTGCACGACTTCCAGTAGGCCGTGAGCCCGGTACTCGTCGACCTCACTCATGGCGAGAGCGGGCGCCGTCCGGCGGAGGAGCGGTCCGTCGTCGGTCTCGATGGTCTCCTCCTCGACGCGGAGGACGAGTTCGATCCGGTTGTCTCCCGTCGGAGGGTACGGGCTGAAGGGGCTGTTTCTGAATTCGCACCAGGATAGCGGCGGATTGATGGTGAACTCGCCGGTGACATGGGTGGTGTAGGGCATGCGTCAGGCTCCTTCGATCGTGCCGCAGCGGGTGCAGCGGCAGCCGTCGCCGTCCGGCGCATGGCCGGTGGTCAGGTGGGCGCAGGTGGTCATGGTGCAGACGAGCCACCGGGTGCCGGGCGGGATCTCCTCGAATACCGCAGTGCCGACTGCGGCCGCAGCGCGGCGGTGGGCGGCGCGTAGGGGCGCCACGGGGGTTGGTCTTACGACGCGGTCGATCAGGGCGGCGAACAGTGCACCGGGAAACGCGGCGAGAACCGCGGCCCGGGTCATCGGCCCGTCCGTTCCAGCAGATCCCAGTGGCGGCGGATGTTGCTACGCTCGTCCTCGGAAAGGCCGCCCCATATGCCCCACTCCTCGCCGGTGGCGAGCGCCCAGTCCTGACAGATGGCCATCACCGGACAGCGGCGGCAGACCGCTTTCGCCTCGGCGGCCTGAGCCATGGCGGGAGCGGTGTACCCGACCGGGTAGAACAATTCCGTGTCCTCTGGCTGGCAGGCCCCGAGCAACTGCCACTCGGTGACCGCATCGCGAGGCGTGTCCAGCCGGCGCGTCATGACTTCGCTCCCGGAACTGCCTGGCCACCGGTGGTCTCATCGACTGTGACGCGCGGGGCGGGAAACTCGTCCTCGACAGTGGCCGTACTGCACTGGAGGGACTGGAAGATGACCTCCAGCTGGACCGGTAGGGTGGTCGTCATCTGATCCTCCCTATCTCGCGGAGGGTGCCGGTGCGGGCGCGGACCGCCGCTGCTGGTTCTGCTTCGGCGGGCATGGCGCCGGCGAGCGGCGCGATCCAGTGGGTTCTGTCATCGTCGAGGGGCTGATCAAGCCAGGCATGGCCGGTGCCGTCGATGTAGATGCGGCGTCGGATGTCGTCAGGATCGGCGGGGCGTTCTCCGCTAGCGGCGTGCTCGACTGCCGATCCCCACTCCGGTTCGGGCAACGACTGCTCCCGGCGTCGTGACGTCTGGCGGGCCTTGTCGCAGTGCACGGCGTCGAGGCAGTTGCTCAGGTGAGCAGTCTCCTCGGCCAGCGTCGGCTCCTTGCCGACGTACTTTTCCAGTTCGGCCGCCAGTCGCGCATTCTCGTTCTCCAGCTCGATGGGGATGGAGCGGGCCCGCAGCAGACGGTCAGCCTGTTCGCACTGCTCCTGTACGGAGAGATGTTCCGGGGTGAATACCTGATCTCCATGCTTCAGCGCGGTGGCGCAGGGCCACTGGGTGACCCATCCGTCGCCCCAGCAGACTCGGCAGAGCCACATGTTGGGCTTGCCGAGGTTGTCGAATGTGGGTGTGTGGAAGCGAGCGGGAAGTGCCGCCCTCTCTGCATCGGCGAGGTCCACCAGATCCTCGTAGTCGGGCTGCTCCGGGGCTTCGAGGAGGGTGGCGCGTGCAGCACACTCGTCGTGTTCGACCGTCATGCCGCCACAGGCCCGGGTGCGGCACGTGCCGCACGCATGGGGACCGGCAACGGCCTTCCGAGCGGTGATCTTTACGAGGCGGTCGTCAGCCACGGGCAACCGCCTGCTTCCGGTGAGGCATGGGGGTGGCCACGCAGTCGCGGGGCACGCCTCTGCCGGACGGCCACGGACACCAGGTGATAGAGCCGTGGCAGCGGTGGTATGGGGTGTCGTGGAAGGTCATGCGGGTGAACGACAACACCCTGCTGACCGGAAGCGGTTCACTGCACTTCATCGGACACCGTCCTTACGGGTGTAGTAGCGGCGGCCGGGCTTCTCGTGCAGGGTGAGGAGACCGTCACGGTGGAGGCTTGCCAGGTCACGGCGCGCGGTACGCGTCATCGGGAGGGGTACGCCGGCGGCACGGTAGAGGCGCATCACGCGGCACGTGGTCCACTCACCGGGCTGCGCGGCGACTGCCTGGGCCAACCGCTGGCGGCGCTTCGTCTCGGAAACGTTCGCCATCACGCCGCACCTTTTCGGGTGGCGCGGCGCGCCTTCATACGGGCCAGGGCTCGTGTGCGAGCGGTGCGGTAGCGGGCGCCCGGCATCACCGCGTCGTGGCTCTCCTGCGAGATCATTACAAGCTCGGCCGCCGACAGGGGTGCAGCATGCAGCGATGCGGCCAGGACAGCGGGAGGCATCCGGCCCCGCCCCGCAAGACGTCCGGCCCGCTCTCCGGAGTCGGCGTTCATGTCCCTCACGCCGCACCGCCTGTGCCGACCGCATCCGCCGGAACATCGAGCAGTGCCCAGGCTTGGACCGGAACCTCGTCGATGCCGAAGGACACCGATACGAACGGACGCGGGTCGTCGCGCCGGAACGGTGTAGTGGTGGTCGACTCGCCGAGCACGTGCGCCAGCGCTTCGACGCCGGCCGCCGACTCATGCTGCACGGACACGCGCGGGTGCGCCGGGTCGAGGCAGGTCACCGAGACGGTGACCGGCAGGACCGGGCTGGTCCTGATCACCGACTCGGCTGCCGCCATGGCGTCCAAGTGCCGTCGACGCTGGATCTCAGCGTCCGGCGGGGCACTACTCTGCGTGCTCACCGGGGAGCCTCATTTCTCGCGTAGTGGGTGTGGGGTGAAT
>NZ_JBHVHQ010000188.1:0-3195 GCF_042800135.1 Streptomyces sp. NPDC057654
GGAACCGCCAGCCCGTCAGCCGAGTACGGGGACGGCCGTCGATCGCGGTGATCTGGTCCAGGACGTACACCGGGAGCGGGGACTCCGGAGTCGGCTGGCCCTGAAGGGTCTTGAGCGACGGGGTGCGGGCCGCGCGGACGGCGGTGGGGGAACCGAGGGCCGCGAGGACGCTGCGAAGGGCGGGGGCTGGGGCTGGGGGGACATGCAGCGGCATGGTGAATCGCCTCTCACTCAGGAGACACGGTGGTGCTGGGCAGGTGCGGACGGCGCTGTCAGCGTGCGGGGTCAGAGGAGGGGGGCCGGAACCGACTGCCGGGGCGCCAACTCTCTGCCTCGTTCGCGAAGTTTATACGACAGGTGTTCATATGGTGTTTCACCTAGCGGTCTCGGGCATTGCTGACAAGGCGCAAACAGGACCGGCCTTCCAGGCGATTTCGGATATTCTGCGACCGATCCGCACCCGTCACCTCGCGTTATTCATCCGGCACGGTAGGCCGGATAGCGTCGGTGCTTATAGCCGAGAATGTGCGACGTCCTGGGACAAGTCGCTATGCCGACTGAATGTGCCGCAACAGGATTCGCTGAGATCGTATCGGGTAAGCCGTTTCGGCAGCGCGTTATCGATCACATTCCTGGGCATCATCAGACGTGACACCAGCGGCTGACGTCGTGGTCGTCCCAGTCGAGGAAGGACGCTTCGATGGGGGAGAAGGTCGTGGCCGCCGGGTTCGACCTGTCCGACCGGCAGCGCCACCGCGGGAAACTCCGGCAGTGTCTGGAGGGGTTGTCGAGACTTCTGGAAGACAAGTGCTTCGACCGCCCGAAGAACCTCATGGGGCTGGAGATCGAGCTGAATCTCGCGGGCGCCGACGGAGCCCCGAGGATGATGAATGCCGAGGTGCTGGAGCGCATTGCGAGCCGCGATTTCCAGACCGAGCTCGGTCAGTTCAACCTTGAAGTGAACATCGTGCCGCACCGGCTGCGCGGCAGAGTTCTCGACCGCCTCGCGGAAGAACTGGGAACGGGCCTGGCCTACGCCGACCGAAGAGCCCAGGAAATAGGCGCCGGGATCGTGATGATCGGCATTCTGCCCACCCTCGCCGCCCAGGACCTGGTCCCCGGGAACCTCTCCGACGTCGACCGCTATATGCGGCTCAACGACGAGATGGTCGCCGCCCGCGGCGAGAACTTCACCATCGACATCGACGGCGTCGAACGGCTCACCTGCACCTCCCGCTCCATCGCCCCCGAATCGGCCTGTACGTCCGTACAACTGCACCTCCAGGTGACCCCCGGCCGGTTCGCCGCCGTCTGGAACGCCGCACAGGCGATCGCCGCCGCCCAGATCGTCGTGGGCGCCAACTCGCCCTTTCTCTTCGGGCGCGAGCTGTGGCGCGAGTCCCGCCCGCCCCTGTTCGTACAGTCCACGGACACCCGCCCGCCGGAGCTGAAGGCCCAGGGCGTACGCCCGCGCACCTGGTTCGGGGAGCGCTGGATCACCGACGCGTTCGACCTCTTCGAGGAGAACGTGCGCTACTTCCCGCCCCTGCTCCCGATCTGCGGCGACCAGGACCCGATGCGGGTGCTCGACGCGGGCGGCGTCCCCTCCCTCCAGGAACTCGTGCTGCACAACGGCACCGTCTACCGCTGGAACCGGCCGGTCTACGACGTCGCCGACGGCGTCCCCCACCTGCGCGTCGAGAACCGCGTCCTGCCCGCCGGCCCCACGGTCACCGACGTCATGGCCAACACCGCCTTCTATTACGGGCTGGTCCGGGCGCTCGCCGAGGAGACGCGCCCGGTGTGGGCACGGCTGCCGTTCGCCGTGGCGGCGGACAACTTCGAGGCGGCCTGCCGGCACGGCATCGACGCCGCGCTGCGCTGGCCGCGCCGGGGGCGTGGCGCCGGCGGCACGGGGCTCGTACAGGTCCCGGCCGTCCAACTGGTCCGCGAGGAACTGCTGCCGCTGGCCGCCGCCGGTCTCGACGCCTGGGGCGTCGAACCGGCCGACCGCGACCGCTACCTGGGCATCATCGAGGAGCGCTGCCGACGCCGGATCAACGGCGCGTCCTGGCAGGCCGCCACCTACCACGAGGCGCTGACGGCCGGTCTGGAACGGGACGCGGCGCTCGCGGCCACCACACGCCGGTACTGCGAGCTGGCGCGGACGGGGGAGCCGGTGCATACGTGGCCGGTGGGCACCGGGTACTGAGGTGCGTGGAAACTGATCCGCTGTCGGTGTCCGCGGCGCGCCCCCGTGTCGGCTCGCGCCATGCCGTCGGGCAAGCTATGACGTTCCAGAGGCCGGGGTCGGCGTGTGCCGCCGTGGCTTGTCGCTTCCCGCGCGTGGTCCGCGTGCCCGCCGCCGAGGCGCTGGTGAGATGGTGCGCTGGTGAAGCGGTATGGCGGAAGTGGAGCATGGTGTGCAGCAGCAGGAGGCGCGTGACGTGGAGATCTCCCTGCCCGAACAGGGGCTGCCGCGGCGGGTCCTGCGCAACGAGACGCTACTGGTGCTGGCCCTGTCCCTCGGCGCCAGCGGGGTATCGGCGCTGATCAGCTTCATCGGTTCGGTCACCCGGCCCGGTGAGCTGAAGAACCAGGCGGCCACGCTCGTCGGCTCGCACGCGCCGGGCCGCCCCTGGCTGGACCTCGCCTGGCAGCTCTTCGGCATCGCCACCGCGCTGGTGCCCGTATTCCTGGTGGCGCATCTGCTGCTGCGCGAGGGCGTGGGGCTGCGGGCGATCGGCTTCGACCGCAAGCGGTCCGGTTTCGACCTGCGGTGGGGAGTCGCGGTCGCCGCCGCCATCGGCGGCACCGGGCTGCTCTTCTACCTCGGGGTGCGGGCGGCCGGGTTCAATCTGACGGTCGTACCGGAGTCGCTGCCGGACGTGTGGTGGAAGATCCCGGTGCTGATCGCCTCCGCCGTGCAGAACGCCGTGCTGGAAGAGGTCATCGTCGTCGGCTATCTGCTGCGCAGGCTGGGGCAGACGGGCTGGACGCCGATGGCCGCGCTCGCGGCGAGCGCGGTGCTGCGCGGCTCGTACCACCTGTACCAGGGCGTCGGCGGGCTGCTCGGCAATATGGCGATGGGCGTCGTCTTCGTGTTGCTCTACCGGCGCTGGGGCCGGGTCGGACCACTGGTCGCCGCCCACTCGCTGATCGACATCGTGGCCTTCGTCGGGTACGCGCTGCTGG
>NZ_JBHVHQ010000188.1:3205-11804 GCF_042800135.1 Streptomyces sp. NPDC057654
AAGGTGGGGTGGCTGCCGACGGCTTGAACCGGGGTGCTCTCCGCCCGGGTTCGGTCCGCCGTCAGAGCTCAGGCCAGCAGCTCGCCGTCGATGACGGTCACGGCGGCGCCGGTCAGCAGGGTGCGTTCGCCGAGCAGTGTGGTGCGTACGAGGCCGGTGCGGGCGGATCCCTGGAAGCCTGTCAGTTCGGTGCGGCCGAGGCGGGCGGACCAGAAGGGGGCGAGCACGGTGTGCGCGCTGCCGGTCACCGGGTCCTCGTCGACGCCCACGTTCGGGAAGAAGCAGCGCGAGACGAAGTCGTAGCCGCGGGCGGGGTCCTCGGCGGCGGCCGTGGCGATGACACCGCGCCGGGAGCACCGGGCGAGCGCCGCCAAGTCCGGGGCCAGGGCCCGTACTGCCTTCTCGTCGGCCAGTTCCACCAGCAGATCGCCGACGTCCGGCCCCGAGTCGTAGACGGAGACCGGTGCGGCGCCGAGCGCCTGGGACAGCCCGTCGGGCGCCTCGGCCGGCGTGACGGGCGAGGTCGGAAAGTCCAGGGTGATGGCGCCGTCGTCCCGCGCGGTCGCGGTGAGCGTGCCGCAACGGGCCGCGAAACTCACGGTGCCGGTGGCGGCGCCCGTGGTGTGCAGGACGTGCGCCGTGGCCAGTGTGGCGTGGCCGCACATGTCGACCTCGGTGGCCGGGGTGAACCAGCGCAGCGCCCAGTCGGCCTCGGACCTCGCGGGCAGCGGGTGGGCGAAGGCCGTCTCGGAGAGGTTGACCTCGGCGGCGACCCGCTGGAGCCAGGCGTCGTCGGGGAAGGCGTCGGTCAGGAGCAGGACACCGGCCGGGTTGCCGCCGAAGGGGCGGTCGGTGAAGGCGTCGACGATTCGAATCCGCATGGCACGGACCGTAGTCGTGCGGGGTACGCGCGGGACACGGCCAATCGCGGGAATGTGGCCCGGTCCGTGGGCGAAGGAGGTGCCTGACACGGCGGGTGCGGTTCCCCGGCTCTGCCCGTGGGGGCGAGCCGGGAACCGGCCGCGGAGCCTCAGTCGACGCAGAATTCGTTGCCTTCGATGTCCTGCATCGAGATGCAGGACTCGTTGACACCGTCGGCTTCCAGTACTTGCACGCATACCGCGCCGAGTGCGACCAGCCGGTCGCGCTCGGCCTTGAGCGTGGCGAGACGCTCCGCACCCACGAGCCCCGTGCCCGCCCGCACGTCGAGGTGCACCCGGTTCTTGGCGACCTTGCCCTCGGGAACGCGCTGGAAGTACAGCCGCGGGCCGTCCCCCGTGGGATCGACGCAGGCGAACGCCGCATCCTGCTGCTCGGGCGGCAGCGAGTGATTGAAGTCGTCCCATGTCGCGAACCCCTCCGGGGGCGGCGGCACGACATACCCCAGCGCCTCGCACCAGAAGCGGGCGACGCGCTCAGGGCTCGCGCAGTCGAAGGTGACCTGGAACTTCTTGACCGATGTCATCGCGTCACCCTAGCGGCGCGCGTCCGGCGCCGCCTGTGGTTATCGGTGCCCTGTGCCAGTGGTCGCTGTTCGAGCGTCACTGAAGGGCGGCCCCGTCCTGCCGGCGGTAGAGGTCGCGCAGCAGGGAAATCTCGGCGCCGTGATGGATCAGCTCCCGGTTGACGTGCAGGACCCTGTTCTCCATGGGATACGGCTCGGGACCCACCGCGGGCGGATGGTCCAGGTCGGCGTCCGAGAGCTTGCGGACCCCCGCGTTCCATCTCCCGTACATCTCATCGAGCTGTTTCAGCGCCTCGTCAGCGGTCCCCGCGTAGGCGAATGTCCGGGAGTCGACGGCCTGGCCGCCGAAGTACCATCCGACCCGATAGCCCATGCACGAGACGATGATGTGCGCCAGCCGCCAGGCAATCGTGGTCACCGGCGCCGGCTCCGGGGCGGAGGGCGCGGAGTCCATCGTCCACTTCCCCGAACCTGCCGATATCGGCGCGGCCGACGTGCCGCGTGGGCGGATGCTCCAGCAGTCGCGCACCGGCTCCCAGAAGTACTCCGCGTCGGTGAGACCGTCCAGCCGTGGCCGCAGGTTCTTGCACCAGTACCAGTCCAACTGGTCCGCGAGCTGCTCGTTTCTTGTCATCGCCGCACACTACAGACCCGTCGCGCGGAGTGATCATCGCCGTCTGCGGTCATCCTCCACTGTCACACCCCCCGCAGACAGCTGTCCCTGACTGGCACAGCTCAATCGGTGACCTGTCTCAGCGAAGTTTCCGTGAATCTCAGCGAAGTTGCTGAAGCGCTCGTTAGTCTCACCGAAGATTGAGGATCTGCTCGGCCTGCTGGGTTGGGGGTGCGGTGGAGGCGCTGTCGCGTGCGTACGGTGATGAAGCGTTAGCAGCGTTTGAGCTGGACTTTCTCCGTAACGGTGAGCGTCGTCGGCACGCTCTGGGAGCGATCTGGCAGGTTCCGTTCGAGGCAGTCGAGCCTGTCCGGCCGTTCCGTTGGGACAAGGGAACGCCCGGTTTCGCAGGCTGGTACTACTCGGTAACCATGCGGGATCACGTGGGCTATGAGTCCTGGCTTGAGCGAGACCGGTTGATCGTCCTCGATAGGGATCCGCAGGTCAGGGCGATATCTTCGCAGCCCTTCTGGCTGCACTGGCATGACGGCGAACGGGGGCGCCGTCATGCTCCCGACTACTTTGTCCGGCTGGCCACTGGCCAGGCTCGGGTTGTGGATGTCCGCGCCGAGGACGACATGGACGAGGACACGCGGGAGGCCTTCGCGGCGACTCAGCGGGCCTGCATGGCGGTGGGCTGGGAGTTCGAGTGGGCGGGCCGTCCCGAGCCGATTCTCATGGCTAACGTTCGGTGGCTGGCGCGGTATCGCCGGACACGTTGCGGCCTGCCACAGGCGCTAGCAGGGCGACTTGTGGACGTGTTCAGCGAGCCGAAGAGCCTGTGGGATGGGGCTGCGTTGGTCGGCGATCGGATCCAAGTTCTGCCGGCGCTGTTCCACCTGTTGTGGTTGGGGAAGCTGCAGGCCGATCTTTCCGGGCGGCTCCTGGAGACTGCGACCCTGGTCTGGGCGGAGGGGCGGCAGCAATGCGCCAGCTGAGACGTCCGCAGATTCTGGCGGTTGGTGAGAGAGTCCGGTTCGACGGCCAGGTCCGCGGAGTGCTCGAAGTGACAGCGCAGGCCGCAGTCTTGGAGGACGCGAAGGCTCCGCACCGCGTGGTGGCTTTGCTCGAGTTGTTTGCGGCGGAGGACTTCGAAGTCTTGTTCCGTCCGGAGCGGATGCCGTTGCCGGCCTCATCCGGCTTGGACCTGATGCCTACTGCAGCGGTCGAGCAGGCTCTGTGGTGGGAGGGCCACATCTTGGAAGTCGTGCGTGGACTTCCGCCGGACGCAGAGCCCGGCGCATCGCCACGCAAGGAATATGGGGCCGGGACGTCGGTGGCCGCGCGGGACAAGGCCAAGGCGGCTGAGCTGTCCCGATCAGGTCGCCCGGTGACGGTCCACACGGTCGCCCGGCTGCGTCGCCTCTACCTCAAAGTGGGGGTTGCTGGGCTGGTGGATCGCCGAGCGGCCCGCAAGCGGCCGGAGTTCGGGGCGGTGGACGCCAGGGTGGTCGACGCGATGCGACAGGCCATTGACGAAGGTGTCGACCCTTCTACTCGGACTGCTTCCTACTTGATCTGGCGGACGAAAGAGATCCTCAGGCAGACCGAGACCGAGACCGAGACCGAGGACGGACAAACGGTGCCTCCGTGGCCTTCACGGGCCACGCTTTACCGGTTGGTGGAGAAACTGACGGCGGGTACTCACACTCTGGGCTCCGCAGAGACACGCCGCTCGAAGGCTCATACGGCGGGCACGACCTTGGGGGAGCTGACAGTGAGTGCCCCGGGTGAGGTCATGCAGATCGACTCGACTCCGCTAGATGTGATGGTTCGCCTCGACAACGGGGTGGTCGGCAAAGTCGAGCTCACGGGCATGATCGATGTCGCTACCCGGACACCGACGGCACTTGTCCTGCGGCCGTCGACGAAGTCCGTCGACGCCAGTGTGTTGCTGGCGAGGACCGTCACGCCCGAGTTGATGCGGCCGGGCTGGGTGGATGCCCTCAAGATGTCCCGCTCTGTGCTGCCTCACCGCAGGCTGTTGACGCTGGATGAGCGTCTGGAGCATGCGGCTGCCAAGCCGGTAATCGTCCCGGAGGTGATTGTCTGCGATCACGGCAAGGCGTTCATCTCGCACAACTTCCGGGCCTCGTGCCGGTTCCTGGAGATCGACTTCCAGCCGACCCACAAGGGCTCACCCTTCGAGAAGGGCCACATCGAGAAGATGCTGGGCTCGGTCGCCACGATGTTCGTGCAGTTCCTCCCCGGCTACACCGGCCGCAACACCGACCGTCGCGGTCGGCACCCGGAGAAGGAGAACGTGTGGTCACTGCCCGAGCTGCAGGATCTCCTCGATGAGTGGGTGGTGGCAAAGTGGCAGAACCGCCCGCATGACGGGTTGCGAGACCCCGACCACCCTGGGCGGCTGTTCACTCCGAATCAGAAGTATGCCGCGCTGGTGGAGTCCAGCGGCTATGTCCCAGTCGCGCTCAGCGCAGACGACTACATCGAGCTTCTGCCCGCTGCCTGGCGGGCAGTCAACGCCTACGGCATTCGCATCAATAACCGCACCTACGACGCTCCGGAACTCGGGTCCATGCGTCGGCGCGATTCAGGTGTCACGGCCAAGCGGGGGCTCTGGGAGGTCCATCGCGACCCCTACGACGTCTCTCGCATCTGGGTACGCAACCACCGCAGGGAAGGCGAATGGATCCAGGCGACGTGGAAGTACTTGAACCGGACGCCGGTTCCCTTCGGTGATCTGGCTTGGGACCACGTCAGTCACCAACTTCCCAAGGCCACCGAGGAAGAACTCGCCGAGGCCGTGGCTGCTTTGCTGACCCGTGCGAACGCCGGACCGGATCCGGCTGAGCCTGGCCAGAAGAGGAAGAAGGGGCCCTCCAAGCGCGACCGCCAAGTGGTGGCCCGAACCAAGGTGACGGCTCCTGCCCCTGTCGTCCTCCCCGAGCCGCAGCCCGAAGACGCGCCAGCCGCCGAGGAATCCGTGGACGAAGACGAGATGGCTGAGGTGATCCCACTGGGGCTCTTCGACCCTCTTGAGGATCCTTGGAGACGGTCGTGATCATGCCGATGTCCGGCCAGGCTGGCGACGATTTCGGGCGGCATTTGACCACCTTGCTCGGATGGCGCGAGTTCATCGCGACCTCTCAGGGCCAGCCGATGGTCATCATGAGCGAGGCCGAGTACGGGGCACTCGTTGCAGCGGCTGAGTCGGATCCGTCGGCGCAGGAGATGAAGAGCGCCTACGACGACGATCGGCTCAACCATCACGCGCGTCTGCAAGTGATCGCCACGTCCACAGTCCGGCACACCGTGACCTGCGGACGTCGCCTGATCATCCTGAACCGCGGCGCGGTAAGCGCCCGCCGCGGCCTGCTCGCCTCCGGGCCCGCGAACACCGGCAAGACGATCGCTCTTACTCAGCTCGGTCGGGCCCACGAACTCGTCGACCGGCGCCGGTATCCAGGCCAGGACGAGCGCATTCCGGTCATATACATCACCGTCCCGCCATCCGCGACATCCCGCATGATCGCTGCCGAGTTCGCTCGCTTCCTTGGGCTCCCCGTCACCCGCAGCCTGAATTTCACCGACCTGACCGAAGCCGTGGTCGGCGTCTGCACCACCGCCCGGACCGGCCTGGTGTTGGTCGATGAGATCCATAACATTTCCCTGGACACCCGCACGGGAGCCGAGGCGTCCGACACCCTCAAGTACTTCTCCGAGCGCATCCCCGCTACGTTCGCCTACGCCGGAATCGACATCGAATCCGGGGGGCTCCTCTCCGGCACCCGCGGTGACCAGATTGCAGGACGCTTCACCTCCGTGATCACTCATAAGTTCCCCTACAACAAGGAATGGAAAGGTCTCGTGGCGCAGATGGAGGAAACTCTCCTCCTGCACCAGCACAAACGCGGCACCCTGGCCCGACTCGACCGCTTCCTCCACACTCGCACCGGCGGCATGATCGGCACCCTCGCCCACCAGATCCGCGGGGCTGCCGTCGACGCCATCCTGAGCGGCACCGAGAAGATCACTAAGAGCGGACTGCTGGCCGTCGACTTGGACATCGCCTCCGGGCGCGACCGCCCGAACAACCCGCCAACAGAGAATGGCAAAGGATGACCGCACCCGCCGACGCCGATCCGCAGCTTGTTCCACTTCCCTTTCAGGTCCGGCCGAAGGCGGGAGAGGGCGGTCCCACGTTCATTCGGCGTCTCGCGCAGGCCAACCACATCCCACCGCCCTACTTGCGGAAATTCCTCAACGAACCGCCTGGCCCCCGGGGCAAACCGTCATGGACCCGCCTCGCCGCGCTCACCGGCCGTGATCCTGACCTCCTACGAACAACACTCGAGACGAAGACGTGCGTGGAATGCGGCATTGACATCCCGCCCAGCGATACCTTCGGCCGGCGGGCGGTCCTCTGTTCCATGCGCTGCAGGACCCGTGCCCACCGCCGACGGCAAACCACGGCGCCCTGCCGGATCTGCCAGAAGCCGATGAAGATCCAGGTCGGGCAGCGCCATCGACTCTGTTCATCCGCATGCCGCCGCACCGCATACCTTCAACGCCAGCAGGGACGCGCTTCGTCGACGGCTTCGAGCGTCGATGATGATCCTTCCCGCCAAGAAGGCCGTGGCTGCATAGCCTGCGAAAAACCTCTGCCCCCGGGCTCTCGATCGCACCGCCAGACGTGCTCTGCAGCCTGTCGGCAGCACGCCCGCCGCTGGAGTCGAATCACTTCGCCCGAACAGTTCCTCCGCTCGCCAGCCGAGACCTGTGAGTTCTGCCAGGACCCACTCCCGAAAGCGACGCGGAACACTGGCCAGCGGCGCTGGTGCTCATATCTCTGCGGTCAACGAGCCCGCCGCGGACTCGACCCAGCCCCCTACAGGATCCGGACCTGCGAGCACTGCCAGACCCCCATCGAGAGGGACAGATTCGGGCGAGCCCGTCGATGGTGCTCGAGGAACTGCCGGGAGAAGGGCCAGCGTCGACGTCGCAAACTTGCTGTTGGTGACAGCTAGGCAAGGGACCTCGTCTTCGCCTTCATGCCTGGGCAGTCAGCGGGGACAGTGGCTCAGACGGCGAGGCGGCTGGGCACGGCGTCCGCACGTCCATAGTTGAGCACCTGGGCAAGGACTTCGCGGAACTGGACGACGTCTTCGGTCGGTGCTTCGATGACGGCCTCGATCTCGCTGTCATCCAGCCGCAGGTCTTCCAGAGCGTCAGGGTTCAGTGAGACATGGAGGACGTTGCCCGTCAGGACGGCTTCACGAACACAGCCGTATGCGGTCCCCTGGCCAGCTGTGACCAGGCAGTGCGTGTCCATCCCAAGAGCTATCTCCTGGTCGTCGGGATCGTCCTCACCCGCCATGAACATCAGGATGAAGCCGCTGCCATCCTCTCGCTCGGCAAGCGCAGCTTCAGTGAAGTAGCCGTCGGGGTCGATCTCGGTTCTGGCGGCACGGGCGGTGAATCGGTACGTCATGACGGCGTTCTATCAGTGCGTCCCTCTGAGTTTCCAGGCAGGGGCGAGCCTGAACAGAGGAATGGGCGGAAAGTGCGTCACCACCGTCACCCCAACAAGGATCCGCAGGTCAACGTGCTGGCGCAGGCTTGAGACTGCGTCACCCAAGGCCGCTCGACAGAGCAGATTCACTGAGACGAACAGCCGAAACGGCATCTTCGTTGAGACGAAGTCGGGTTCGGCATCTTCGTTGAGACCTGCGCAACCTTCGCTGAGACAGGTCAATCGGCCCACGAGGAAGGGGCTTGCTATGCGACAGGTCCCGATATATCGTTGACGCATCGCGACCGATCAACGATAGGAGAAACGCGATGAGGCGCCATCACGGACAGGACCATGGACACGAGCACTACGGATCCGACCAGCGCGGTCGGCGCGAGCGAGGAGAGTGGGGAGAGCGCGGGGACTTCGAAGGGCGTCGCTCGGCCTTCGGGCCGTTCGGACCGCCCTTCGGCGGGCCCGGCTTCGGCGGCCGAGGGCGCGGGGGGCCGCGCGGCAGGGCGCGGCGGGGCGATGTGCGCGCCTCGATCCTGGCCCTGCTGAAGGACCGCCCGATGCACGGTTACGAGATGATCCAGGAGATCGCCGAACGCAGTGGCGGCGCCTGGAAGCCGAGCCCCGGCTCGGTCTACCCCACGCTCCAGCTGCTGGAGGACGAAGGGCTGATCACCAGCGAGAGCGAGGGCGGCAAGAAGCTGTTCACGCTCACCGACGAAGGGCGCGCCGAGGCCGACGCGGGGTCGCAGGCCCCGTGGGAAGAGGCCGGGCGCGGCGTCGACTGGGAAGGCATGCAGGAGATCCGGCAGGCCGGCTTCGGGCTGATGGAAGCCTTCGGGCAGGTCTGGAAGACCGGCAGCCCCGAGCAGCGCCAGAAGGCGCTCGCGGTCATCAACGAATCGCGCAAGAAGCTGTATCTGATCCTCGCCGACGAGGGCTGAAGCGCTCAACAGCAAGGATGACGGGGCCC
>NZ_JBHVHQ010000189.1:0-11779 GCF_042800135.1 Streptomyces sp. NPDC057654
GGGGAGGGCCGCCCGTACCGGACGGCCCTCCCCTCATCGGCTGTGCGCGCGTCAGCCCTTCTCGCCCAGCACGTCATTGACCTTGGCGCGGACGTCGTCGGTGGCCAGACCGCGGATCGTCAGGGTCGTGCGGCGGCGCAGCACGTCGTCCTCGGTCTCGGCCCACTCGTGGTCGCGGGCGTAGACGGCCTGCGCCCAGATCTCGGGGGCCTCGGGGTGGATGCGCTCGGCCAGCTCCGGGTTCTCGTTCGCCATGCGGGCGATCTCGAAGGCCAGCGAGCCGTAGTGCGTGGCCAGGTGGTGCGCGGTCTCCGGGGCCATCCGGACGCCGTTCGCGCCGCCGTCGACCAGCAGCCGGTGGGTGACCGCGTCCGGGTTGGCGATGCCGGGCAGCGGCATGTGCTTGGGCAGCTGCGAGATGGGCTCCATGTCGCTGCCGAGCGGGTGGCCCGGGAGCTGCGCGAGCTTGTTCATCACGGTGCGGCCGATGTGCCGGAAGGTGGTCCACTTGCCGCCGGCGACCGACAGCATGCCGCCGCTGCCCTCGGTGACGACCGTCTCGCGCTTGGCCTTGGAGGTGTCGCCGGGGCCGCCCGGCAGCACCCGCAGACCCGCGAAGGAGTACGTGATCAGGTCGCGGGAGAGCTGCTGGTCCCGGACGGAGAACGCGGCCTCGTCCAGGATCTGCGATATGTCCTTGTCGTTGACGGCGACGTCCCGCGGGTCGCCCTCGTACTCCTCGTCGGTGGTGCCGAGCAGGAGCATGTCCTCCCAGGGGAGGGCGAAGGTGATGCGGTACTTGTCGATCGGGGTCGCCAGCGCCGCGTTCCAGGGGGAGGTGCGCTTGAGGACGAGGTGCGCGCCCTTGGACAGGCGGATGCTGGGGGCCGCGTTCTTGTCCTCCATCGCGCGGAGGTGGTCCACCCAGGGGCCGGTGGCGTTGAGCACCAGGCGGGCGTCGACGCCGAACTCGGTCCCGTCCACGCCGTCCTTGAGGTCCGCGCCGGTGACCTTGCCGTGCGTGAAGCGCAGGCCGGTGACCTCGGCGTGGTTCAGGACGGTCGCGCCGGCCTCGACCGCGGCGCGTACGGTCATCAGCGCCATGCGGGCGTCGTTCATCTGGCCGTCGCCGTAGACCGCGACCGCCTTCAAGTTGTCGGTCCGCAGCTCCGGCACGTCGCGCGCGGCCTTGTCGGCGCTGATGACGTGGCCGACGCCGTCGCGGAAGGCGGACAGCGCGGAGTACGCGAAGACGCCCGCGCCGAGCTTGGCCGCGCCGTGCGGGCCGCCCTTGTAGACCGGCAGGTAGAAGGTGAGCGGGTTGGACAGGTGCGGGGCGACGTCGTGGGAGACGGCGCGGCGCTCGAAGTGGTTCTCGGCGACGAGCTTGACGGCGCCGGTCTGGAGGTAGCGCAGGCCGCCGTGGAGCAGCTTGGAGGAGGCGGAGGAGGTGGCGCCGGCGAAGTCGCCGGCGTCCACCATGGCAACCCGCAGACCCGACTGCGCGGCGTGCCAGGCAACGGTGATGCCCAGAATGCCGCCGCCGATCACCAGGAGGTCGTACGTAGCCTTGTTCAGCTGTTCCCGGGTCTCGGCGCGGCTCGGGTTCGAACCGGCAGCCGGGTGCGTCCCGAGGGCCGGGACGCTCTGCAGGGTGCTCATGTTGGTTACTCCTCGTCCTCGATCCAGCCCATGGTCCGCTCGACGGCCTTGAGCCAGTTCTTGTACTCGCGGTCACGCGTGTCCGCGTCCATCCGGGGGGTCCACTCGGCGGCCCGGCGCCAGTTGGCGCGCAGGGCGGCGGTGTCCGGCCAGAAGCCGACGGCCAGGCCGGCGGCGTAGGCCGCGCCGAGGCAGGTGGTCTCGGCGACCATCGGGCGCACCACGGGGGCGTCCAGGAAGTCCGAGAGGGTCTGCATCAGCAGGTTGTTGGAGGTCATGCCGCCGTCGACCTTGAGCGAGGTCAGCTCGACGCCGGAGTCCTTGGTCATGGCGTCGGTGATCTCGCGGGTCTGCCAGGCGGTGGCTTCGAGCACGGCGCGGGCGATGTGCGCCTTGGTGACATAGCGGGTCAGGCCCGCGATGACGCCGCGCGCGTCGGAGCGCCAGTAGGGGGCGAAGAGGCCGGAGAAGGCGGGCACGAAGTACGCGCCGCCGTTGTCGTCGACCGAGCTGGCGAGCGTCTCGATCTCGGCGGCGCTCTTGATCAGGCCCATCTGGTCGCGCATCCACTGCACGAGCGAGCCGGTGACGGCGATCGAGCCCTCAAGGGCGTAGACGGGCTTCTCGGTGCCGATGCGGTAGCCGACGGTCGTCAGCAGCCCGTTGTAGGAGTTGACGGGCTCCTCACCGGTGTTCATCAGCATGAACGTGCCGGTGCCGTAGGTGGACTTGGCCTCGCCCTCGGAGAAGCACGTCTGGCCGAACAGGGCCGCCTGCTGGTCGCCGAGCGCGGAGGCCACCGGCACGCCGTCCAGCGCGCCGCCCTTGGCGGTGCCGTACACCTCGGCGGAGGAGCGGATCTTGGGCAGCACCTCGGCCGGGATCTGCATGGAGGTGAGGATCTTCGGGTCCCACTCCAGGCCGCGCAGGTTCATCAGCAGGGTGCGCGAGGCGTTGGTGACGTCGGTGACGTGCACGCCGCCGTCGGTGCCGCCGGTGAGGTTCCAGATGACCCAGGAGTCCATGGTGCCGAAGAGGATCTCGCCGCGCTCGGCGCGCTCGCGCAGGCCCTCGACGTTGTCGAGCATCCAGCGGATCTTGGGGCCGGCGAAGTAGCTGGCCAGCGGGAGGCCGGTCTCCCGGCGGAAGCGGTCCTGGCCGACGTTGCGGCCGAGCTCCTTGCAGAGCGCGTCGGTGCGGGTGTCCTGCCAGACGATGGCGTTGTGCACGGGCTCGCCGGTGGCCTTGTCCCACAGCAGCGTGGTCTCGCGCTGGTTGGTGATGCCGATGGCCTTGACGTCGGCGGCGGTGATGCCCGCCTTCTCGATGGCGCCGGCGACTACGAACTGGACGTTCTCCCAGATCTCGGTGGCGTCGTGCTCCACCCAGCCCGGCTTCGGGAAGATCTGCTCGTGTTCCTTCTGCTCGACGGCCACGATGCGGCCGTCCCGGTCGAAGACGATGCAGCGGCTGGAGGTGGTGCCCTGGTCGATGGCCGCGATGAACGGGCCGGTGGTGTGTGCGTCGGTCACGGTGTGCTCCTGGAAATTCTGTGGTCTCGGCGGGGGCTCAGGCGAAGGCGAGCTGGTAGATGCCGCCGGCGAGGGCGCCGCCGAGCAGCGGGCCGACGACGGGGATCCAGGCGTAGCCCCAATCGGAGCCGCCCTTGTTGGGCAGCGGCAGCAAAGCGTGCACGATGCGGGGACCGAGGTCACGTACCGGGTTGATGGCGTAGCCGGTCGGACCGCCCAGCGAGAGGCCGATGCTGGTCACGACGAGCGCGGTCATGAGCACGCCGGTTCCGGAGACGCCCAGGCCCTTGGTGAGGCCCTGGGTGAGGATCGCGAGGACGAGCACGGTAGTGGCGATGATCTCGGTGGCGACGTTCTGTACGACGTTGCGGACCTCGGGGCCGGTGGAGAAGATTCCGAGCACCGGACCGGCCTTGGGGGCGGCCGCCTTGTCGACCATGCCTTCCTGGCCGTTGTGCGCGGCCAGCACCTCGGGGTCGGTGAGGTGGGCCCTGAAGAGGCCGTAGTAGGTGATCCACATCAGCACCGCGCCGATCAGGGCGCCGAGCAGCTGGGAGCCGAAGTAGAGCGGAACGTCGCTCCACTTGGTCGTGCCTTCGATGGCCAGGCCGACGGTGACGGCCGGGTTGAGGTGGGCGCCGGACTTCTGGGCGATATACGCGCCGGTCAGAACGGCGAAGCCCCAGCCGAAGGCGACGGCGACCCAGCCGGCCTGGAAGGCCTTCGAGCGCTTGAGGGTGACAGCGGCACAGACGCCGCCGCCGAGCAGAACCAGTACGGCGGTGCCGATGGTCTCGCCAGTGAAGATATCGGAG
Source organism: Streptomyces sp. NPDC057654 (assembly GCF_042800135.1). Classification (NCBI taxonomy): domain Bacteria; kingdom Bacillati; phylum Actinomycetota; class Actinomycetes; order Kitasatosporales; family Streptomycetaceae; genus Streptomyces; species Streptomyces sp. NPDC057654. The sequence goes on from NZ_JBHVHQ010000189.1 coordinate 4,010, forward strand.
CTGGACACCAGTGACTCCTTTGTCCTTCGTCCAGATGGACACCGAGAAACGCCGTACCCCGGGTCCCTCCGGTGGTCCGCGCCCCCGGTGAGGGCGGTTGGTCGGCCCGCGGCAATGTCCACCATAGCGAATATTGTCGTTAGGTGTTCGACAATGCCGACCGATGAACGGCAGTTTTGTCCACTGTTAAGTGCCCGTCAAGAGTCATGTGACCGAAAACTCCCGGCCATGCGGGGGTAACTTTTCGGTCGAACGAGGGAGGCGCGGGACGTCGCAGAACGCCAGAAGCCGCCCGAAGCCCTCAAAAGCGGGCTACGGACGTCGGATGCGGGCCTCGGACACGAGTCTCAGAAACGGCCCGCGCCCAGGTCGCGCGAGACGGCGCGGGCGCAGTCCCGTACGGCCGCGACCAGCTGCGCGCGCAGCTCGCCGTCCTCGCAGACCCGCTCCACCGCCCCGGTGATCCCGACCGCGCCCACCGGCATCCGCCGCCGGTCGTGGATGGGGGCGGCCACCGAGGCGACGCCGTCCCAGGTCTCCTCCACGTCCGAGGCCCAGCCGCGGGCCCGGGTGAGATCCAGCACGCCCTCGAAGTCGGCGAGGCCGGTGACGGTCCGCGAGGTGAACGCCTCGCGCTCGCCCTCGATCGCCTCGCTGTGCGCCACCGGGTCATACGCGGAGACCACCTTGCCCAGCGCCGTGCTGTGCAGCGGCTGCATCGCGCCCACCTCCAGCACCTGACGGCTGTCGTCGGGCCGGAAGACATGGTGGATGACCAGCACGCCCTGCTGGTGCAGCACGCCCAGATAGACGCTCTCGCCGCTGGAGCGCGCCAGGTCGTCCGCCCACACCAGGGCGCGGGCGCGCAGCTCGTGCACGTCCAGGAAGCTGTTGCCCAGCCGCAGCAGCTCCGCGCCGAGCTGATAGCGGCCCGAGGCGGGGTCCTGCTCGACGAAGCCCTCCTGCTGGAGGGTGCGCAGAATGCCGTGGGCGGTGCCCTTCGCGAGCCCCAGCGAGGAGGCCACGTCGGACAGGCCCAGGCGCCGCTCGCCGCCGGCCAGCAGCCGCAGCATCGCCGCTGCCCGTTCCAGCGACTGGATGGTCCGAGCCACCGCGCAACCTCCCTCACACGCCGTTCGACAATGCTGAACACTATCGGTCGATGCCGACCCCGCGGTACCCGTCGGTGCCGGTCGGAGCCCTGCCGCCCATCTTCGCGCCGCCATGGAGCCGCCCGCTCCGGGGCGTCCGCCTCGTGGGACGCCCGCACCGACCCTTGTGCTGCCCGCTACCCTGGCCGGGTGCGCCGTCCACCGGAAGGCGCAAAGCCGACAGCCGTCGCAACCCTGGGAGCAGTTCCATGGCCGTGAAATCGCCATCTTCCGCAAGCGCAGCCCGAGCAGCCGCACTCCGTGAGGCTCTCGCCTCGCGAGTGGTGGTGGCGGACGGGGCGATGGGCACGATGCTCCAGGCGCAGGATCCGAGCCTGGCGGACTTCCAGGACCTCGAAGGCTGCAACGAGATCCTGAACGTCACCCGCCCGGACATCGTCCGTTCGGTCCACCAGGAGTACTTCGCCGTCGGCGTGGACTGCGTCGAGACCAACACCTTCGGCGCCAACCTCGCCGCCCTCGGCGAGTACGACATCCCCGAGCGCATCTTCGAGCTCTCCGAGGCCGGCGCGCGCATCGCCCGCGAGGTCGCGGACGAGTTCGCCGCCGACGGCCGCCCCCGCTGGGTGCTCGGCTCCGTCGGCCCCGGCACCAAGCTGCCGACGCTCGGCCACGCACCGTACCCGGCGCTCCGCGACGCCTACCAGCGCAACGTCGAGGGCCTGATCGCGGGCGGCGCGGACGCCATCCTGGTGGAGACCACCCAGGACCTGCTCCAGACCAAGTCCTCGGTGATCGGCGCCCGCCGGGCGCTCGCCGCCACCGGCGCGGACCTGCCGCTGCTCGTCCAGGTGACCGTCGAGACCACCGGCACCATGCTCCTCGGCTCCGAGATCGGCGCGGCCCTCACCGCGCTGGAGCCCCTCGGCATCGACATGATCGGCCTGAACTGCGCCACCGGCCCCGCCGAGATGAGCGAGCACCTGCGCTACCTCTCCCGGCACGCCCGTACCCGCGTCTCCGCCATGCCCAACGCCGGCCTGCCGGTGCTCGGCAAGGACGGCGCGCACTACCCGCTCTCGCCGGGCGAGCTGGCCGACGCGCACGAGACCTTCGTCCGCGAGTACGGACTGTCGCTCATCGGCGGCTGCTGCGGCACCACCCCCGAACACCTGCGGCAGGTCGTCGAGCGGGTCCGCGGCATGGAGCCCACCGCCCGCAGCCCCCGCCCCGAGCCGGGCGCGGCCTCCCTCTACCAGACCGTGCCGTTCCGCCAGGACACCGCCTACCTCGCGATCGGCGAGCGGACCAACGCCAACGGCTCCAAGAAGTTCCGCGAGGCCATGCTGGCCGAGCGCTGGGACGACTGCGTGGAGATGGCCCGCGACCAGATCCGCGAGGGCGCGCACCTGCTCGACCTGTGCGTGGACTACGTGGGCCGGGACGGCGTCGCCGACATGGCGGAGATCGCCGGCCGCTTCGCCACCGCCTCCACCCTCCCCATCGTGCTGGACTCCACCGAGCCCGCGGTCCTCCAGGCCGGGCTGGAGAAGCTCGGCGGCCGCGCCGTCATCAACTCCGTCAACTACGAGGACGGCGACGGGCCCGAGTCCCGGTTCGCGCGCATCACCACGCTCGCGGCCGAGCACGGCGCCGCCCTGATCGCGCTGACCATCGACGAGAAGGGCCAGGCCCGCACCCCCGAGGAGAAGGTCGCCGTCGCCGAGCGGCTGATCGAGGACCTCACCGGCAACTGGGGCATCCTGGAGCCGGACATCCTCATCGACTGCCTGACCTTCACGATCTGCACCGGCCAGGAGGAGTCCCGCAAGGACGGCATCGCCACCATCGAGGCGATCCGGGAGCTCAAGCGCCGCCACCCCGACGTGCAGACCACCCTCGGCCTGTCCAACATCTCCTTCGGCCTCAACCCGGCCGCCCGGATGGTGCTCAACTCCGTCTTCCTCGACGAGTGCGTCAAGGCCGGCCTGGACTCCGCGATCGTGCACGCCTCGAAGATCCTGCCGATCGCCCGGCTGGAGGACGAGCAGCGCCAGGTGGCCCTCGACCTGATCTACGACCGGCGGCGCCCCGCCGAGGGCGACACACCCGGCTACGACCCCCTCCAGCGGTTCCTGGAGCTCTTCGAGGGCGTCGACACCAAGTCGATGAAGGCCGGCAAGGCCGAGGAGCTCCTCGCGCTGCCGCTGGACGAGCGGCTCCAGCGCCGCATCATCGACGGCGAGAAGAACGGCCTCGCGGCCGACCTCGACGAGGCGCTCGCCGACCGCCCCGCCCTCGACATCGTCAACGACACGCTGCTGGCCGGCATGAAGGTCGTCGGCGAGCTGTTCGGCTCCGGCCAGATGCAGCTGCCGTTCGTCCTCCAGTCCGCCGAGGTGATGAAGACCGCCGTCGCCCACCTCGAACCGCACATGGAGAAGTCCGACGACGACGGCAAGGGCACCATCGTGCTCGCCACCGTCCGCGGCGACGTCCACGACATCGGCAAGAACCTCGTCGACATCATCCTGTCCAACAACGGCTACAACGTGGTCAACCTCGGCATCAAACAGCCCGTCTCCGCGATCCTGGAGGCCGCCGAGGAGCACCGCGCCGACGTCATCGGCATGTCCGGACTGCTGGTCAAATCCACGGTGATCATGAAGGAGAACCTGGAGGAGCTCAACCAGCGCAACATGGCCGCCGACTTCCCCGTCATCCTCGGCGGCGCCGCCCTCACCCGCGCCTACGTCGAACAGGACCTGCACGAGATCTACGAGGGCGAGGTCCGCTACGCCCGCGACGCCTTCGAGGGCCTGCGGCTGATGGACGCCCTCATCGCCGTCAAACGCGGCGTCCCCGGCGCCACCCTCCCCGAGCTCAAGCAGCGCCGCGTCCCGCAGCGCGAGACGCCGCTGCCCGAGGAGCCGGCGGCCGACGAAGGGCCCGTACGCTCCGACACCGCGACCGACAACCCCGTCCCCGCCCCGCCCTTCTGGGGCACCCGGGTGATCAAGGGCATCGGCCTCAAGGACTACGCGTCCTGGCTGGACGAAGGCGCCCTGTTCAAGGGCCAGTGGGGCCTCAAGCAGGCCCGCACGGGCGACGGGCCCAGCTACGAGGAGCTGGTGGAGAGCGAGGGCCGGCCCCGGCTGCGCGGCTGGCTGGACAAGCTCCACACCGACAACCTCCTGGAAGCCGCCGTGGTCTACGGCTACTTCCCGTGCGTCGCCAAGGGCGACGACCTGATCGTGCTGCACGAGGACGGCTCCGAGCGCACCCGCTTCACCTTCCCGCGCCAGCGCCGCGGACGCCGGCTCTGCCTGGCCGACTTCTTCCGCCCGCAGGAATCGGGCGAGACGGACGTGGTCGGCTTCCAGGTCGTCACCGTCGGCTCGAAGATCGGCGAGGCCACCGCCGAACTCTTCGGCTCCAACTCCTACCGCGACTACCTGGAGCTGCACGGCCTGTCCGTGCAGCTGGCCGAGGCCCTCGCCGAGTACTGGCACGCGCGCGTACGGGCCGAGCTCGGCTTCGCCGGCGAGGACCCCGCCGAGGTCGAGGACATGTTCGCCCTCAAATACCGCGGAGCGCGCTTCTCACTGGGCTACGGGGCCTGCCCCGAGCTGGAGGACCGGGCGAAGATCGCGGACCTCCTGGAGCCCGAGCGGATCGGCGTGCAGCTCTCGGAGGAGTTCCAGCTCCACCCCGAGCAGTCCACGGACGCGATCGTCATCCACCACCCCCAGGCGAAGTACTTCAACGCACGCTGACCGCCTCCACCACGCACGCCGACCGCCTCCCCCACCGGCCGGGACCGCCCGCCGGAACGATCCACCGCGCACCGCGGGCGCCCGACGTACACTTATCGGTCCGGTAAAGGCCGGTCGTCTTCCCTCCGGGAACGGCGACCGGCCTTCGCGTCCCTTCTGTGAGGTGTGTGCGGATGACCAGCAGCATCCCCGCCGTCGACACCCGTACGGCCGAAGACTCCGCCCTTCAGGCCGTACTGCTCGACATGGACGGCACCCTCGTCGACACCGAGGGCTTCTGGTGGGACGTGGAAGTCGCGGTCTTCGCGGAGCTCGGGCACACGCTCCTCGACGAGTACCGCGAGGTCGTCGTCGGCGGGCCGATGACGCGCAGCGCCGCCTACCTCATCCAGGCCACCGGCGCCCGGATCGCCCTCGCCGAGCTCAGCGTGCTGCTCAACGCCCGGTTCGCCGAGACGATCACCGGCGGGGTGCCGCTGATGCCCGGCGCGCGGCGGCTGCTGACGGAGCTCGCCGCCCACCGGGTGCCGACCGCGCTGGTCTCCGCCTCGCACCGGCAGATCATCGACCGGGTGCTCGGCACCCTCGGGCCGGAGAACTTCACGCTGACGGTCGCCGGCGACGAGCTGGAGCGCACCAAGCCGCACCCGGACCCGTATCTGCTGGCCGCCGCCCGGCTCGGCGTGGACCCCGCGCGGTGCGCCGTGGTGGAGGACACCGCGACGGGCGTGGCGGCGGCGGAGGCGGCCGGCTGCCGGGTCGTGGCGGTGCCCTCGATCGCGCCGATCCCCGCGGCGGCCGGGCGCAGCGTCGTCGGCTCCCTGGAGGAAGTCGACGTGTCTTTTCTGCGGTCCCTGATTACAGCAATGCACTGAGCGTGCACTGAGCGTGGGTCGCGTAATGCGCCGGGGAACGCTCGGCACAGGCGCGCTTATTTTGCGTGACCCGCACATCGAATACGGCGTCCGAATTGCAGGACGCCGCAACCTCTTCGGGGGAGTGAGGTTTATCACGGGCGGCGGCGTCGACAAGGGGGTCGATGATCGCCGCGACACCCCCGCGGACCCGTCCTGGCGCACCCTTGTGTCCCGATTGATGATCTCGCGTACGAATCGTTCCGGCGTCCGGATATCGGTGAATGGCGGCCCGTTATCGGGGCGTGATATCACCTCAACTCGGCCGCGTTCCAAAGTTGCTGGCCGCGCGCACTAATGTCTTCGCGAGAACTTCACCACTGACCCTGTGGCCAGCGCACCCGACGTCGGTATGGTCCCGGGATCGATCGCAGGGAGAGCCCCGACAATGAACCGCAAGACGCTGGTGCTGCCGACCGTGGTGGGCCTGTTGGCCCCTGTGCTCGTCGCCTGTGGCGGGTCCGACGGCGCCGGCAAGGACGGCGGGGCCATCGTCATCGGCAGCACGGACCGGTTCGAGCTGTCGAAGGACACGCCCGCCCCCTTCGACCCCGCCGAGGTCTACGACATCGCCGGCCTGACCGTGCTGCGCAGCACCTTCCAGACGCTGCTGCGGCTCCCGCGCTCCGGCACCACCCCGGTCCCGGACGCCGCCGAGAAGTGCGGGTTCACCGACCGCAAGAGCGAGCAGTTCCGCTGCACGCTGCGCGAGGGCCTGAAATTCTCCAACGGCCACGACCTCACCGCCAAGGACGTGAAGTTCTCCATCGACCGCGTCCGGAACATCAACTTCAAGAACGGTCCCGCCTCGCTGTTCGACAACGTCGACCGGGTGGAGACGCCCGACGACCACGAGGTCGTCTTCCACCTCAAGACGCCCGACGCGACCTTCGCGCAGAAGATCTCCACCCCGGCCGGCGGCATCGTCGACAGCGAGGTCTACGACCCCAAGAAGGTCCGCGACGGCTACGAGATCGTCGGCTCCGGCCCGTACACGCTCAAGGCCGACGCGACCGACGGCCACGTCAACAAGATCGTCTTCTCGAAGAACTCGCATTACAAGGGCGGCCTGAAGCTCCAGAACGGCAAGGCCGAAATGCGCTTCTTCGCGGGCTCCAGCGCGATGGAGAAGGCGCTCAAGGCCGGCGACATCGACGTCATGAACCGCTCGATGTCCCCCGAGCAGATCACCCGGCTGCGCGCCTCCACCTCCAAGGACATCAACATCGTCGAGTCGCCCGGACAGGAGATCAGCTTCCTGGCCTTCAACACCGACGACCAGTCGGTGAAGAACAAGGCGGTGCGCCAGGCGATGGCGCAGATCGTCGACCGGGACGCGCTGAGCCGCGACGACTACGGCCGTACGACCACGCCGCTGTACTCCCTGGTCCCCAGCGGCATCACCAGCCACCAGAACTCCTTCTCCAACAAGTACGGCGAGCCCAGCGTCGACAAGGCCCGCAACATCCTCCAGAGCGCGAACATCACCACGCCCGTGCCGGTCACCCTCACGTACACCACGGACCACTACGGTGAGGCGACCGCCAAGGAGTTCAAGGGACTCCAGGACCAGCTCAACGGCAGCAAGCTCTTCGACGTGACGATCAAGGGCGTCGAATGGTCCAAGTTCCGCCCCGAGAGCATCTCCGGCAAGTACGCCGTCTACGGCATGGGCTGGTTCCCCGACTTCCCGGACCCCGACAACTTCATCGCGCCGTTCTTCGGCGAGGGCAACTTCCTCAAGTCCCCCTACCGGAACAAGAAGATCACCGACAAGCTCATCCCGGACACCCGGCAGGAAGCGCGCCGCGACTCGGCCGCCAAGATCTTCCAGCAGGCCCAGGACATCGTCGCCGAGGACGTGCCGATCCTCCCGCTGTGGCAGGGCAAGCAGTACGTGGCCGCGCGCGAGAACATCACCGGCGTGGAGTGGGCGCTCAACTCCTCCTCGCAGATCCAGCCCTGGGA
>NZ_JBHVHQ010000190.1:0-11709 GCF_042800135.1 Streptomyces sp. NPDC057654
ACTGAAAGGGGGGCGGGGAGACCCCGCCCCCAACGCTCAGGCGAGCAGCCCCTCGGCCGCGAGCCGCTTGATGACCTGGCCCAGGGCGGGGGCGCCGCGGTGGGTGTCGGCCACGCCCAGCCACGCCAGTTCGGCGATCTCCCGGCCCGGCGCGGGCTCGCCCGCGGCCTCGCCGGGGTAGCAGGTCATGTGCAGCCGCCGGCCGTCCTGCCCGTGGGCCACGTCCTCGACGACGAACGCCTCGGTCAGGGCCTCCGGCGCGGCGTCGACGCCGAGTTCCTCGGACAGTTCGCGGGAGAGCGCCTGCGTGCCGCTCTCGCCGGGCTCCAGCTTCCCGCCGGGCAGGTAGAAGACCTCACGGCCGTGGGTGCGCACGGCGAGCAGCCGCCCGTCCCGCACACACAGCCAGCTCACCGATTCCAGGGCGGGGAGTACCGCTGACACTGCTGATCCACCTCTCGTACGCGCCGTACTGACGTGACGCATTCTCGCAGGAGGGGCGGAACGGGCCCCCGGAGCCCCGGCCTTGGCAGGCTCTACCGCGGCTGCGCCGGGGCATCGCCGCGTACCGCGTGCAGGTACAGCGCCAGGATGTCCCCGGTGAAGTAGGAACTGTAGGAGATATCCGGGAAATCCCCTCCGGTGTGGTATCCGCCGATGACGCCGATGAGGCGGTATCCGGTGAGCGACCGCTCCAGGAACGGGCCGCCCGACGTGCCGCCGATGTAGCCGGCGCAGGCGATCTCCAGGAAGTCGCCGGGCGCGGCCGGGTCCGTGCTGGTGTAGCGGTGGGTGGCGGAGCGGCAGTCCAGCGGCTTGGGGTGGGTGGCGTCGTCGGTGCCGGGATAGCCGATCAGCCGTACGCGCCGGTGCTCGTAGCCGGGGTACACGCCGAGGTCGAAGCCGCCGGCGGCCTCCTGCGCCTCGGCGCCGTCCGTGCGCGGTCCGACCTGTACGACGGAGTAGTCCCAGCGGGCGCCCGCGTCGGTGCCCAGGTCGTAGTAGCGCTGGTCGATGTAGACGCGCTCGACGGGGAAGAGCCCGTAGGGCTTGCGCCCGTCGTGGTAGCGCGGCACGAAGGACAGGTGCCGCTTCGGCTTGGGGGTGCGCAGGCAGTGCCCGGCGCCGACCACGAGGTTGCCGTGCGGGCTGCGGACGATGGTGCCGCCGCAGGACCGGCCGGTGCCGGTGTCGTCCGTCCAGAAGAACGTGCCCACTTGGGGGAGCCCGTCGAAGGGGTGGCTCGGCGCGGGCGGATCGGCGGCCGGAGCGGTGGCGCGCGCGGTCGCCCGTACGCCCCCTGTGACGGGGCGTGCCGCGGTCATCCGCTCCGCCGTCCAGTAGGCGTCGTCCGAGGCGGCGGTGGAGGCAGTGGCGGGGCGTCGGGGGCTGTCGGCGGCGTGGGCGGTGGGCGTCGCCGCGAGGAGGATCAGGGACAGGAGGGGCGCGAGGGGCAGGAGTGCGGGGCGCGGTCTTCTCATGGAGCGGGTCCTCCCGAGGACGGGGGCTGCGGGGCCGGAGTCACTGCCGGTACGGGCGTGCCATCGTCCCCCGCGCGCGGCCTCTCCCGCGAGAGCGCCGCGGCGTCCGCGCGCCGGAGCCTCCCACGAGGTGTGCCACCCCACAGGGCCGGGACTTTTCCTCGCGGCGGGCGCCACCGCATTATGGTCAAGACGGGCCGGAGGTCCTTTAGGTTGCCTCCATGGGGCTGTCAAGAACCGGCCCCCGTTAAACCGGTGGTTAAGTAAGACACACCTGACTTTCCCCGTGACGCCCTGGTGCGGTCCGTTACCTCCATGGCAAGATGCTCTCCACGGCGGTTGCGGGCTTAACTGCCCGTGAGATGCCGTGCGACACATTCCGAAGGATGGAGCAAATGGCAGTCGGGGGCGACAGATCGGCGGGGGCCGGTGAGAGCCCGCTCGCGGAACGGCTCAACTACCTGTTCGCGAGCATGCACCCGCCGGGAGCGCCCTACACCAACGGACACGTGGCGGACCGGATCAGCACCGGGACGGACGAGTACGGCGGGGTCAGCGTGACGGAGCAGTATCTGTCGATGCTGCGCAACGGCCGGCGCGCCAACCCCAGCCCCGATCTGCTGCGGGCGCTCGCCAAGTTCTTCGGAGTGCCGGTCGGTTACCTGTTAGGTGATCTGTCGCCGTCTCAGGCCGAGCGGGTGGAGGAGGAAGTCCGCTTCCTCACCGCCATGCGGGACCAGCGCGTACGCGCCATCGCCCTGCGCTCGGTGGGTCTGCCGCCGGAGGTGCAGGACAGCCTGACGACGATCATCGGCCAGTTCAGACGGCAGATGAACCTTCCGGCAGACCCGCCCGAGACGGGAGCCGAGGACCCGCGAGGCGAGAGCTGAGCGGACCGGGCTCCGCGATCCGGCGCGGGTCGGTGGAGACGAGGTGGCCCTGGACGGGGGTCAAGGCCGCCTGCGACACAGGCTGGTGCCGGGCCCGTACGACCCCGTACGGACCCGGCGCCGCCCGTGCGATCCGTCGGTTTCAGGTCGAGGACGCCGCGATCAGCATGCGGACCGCCGCGGAGGCGGTGGAAACGGCGATCGCAGCAGCACCGGCCTTGCCCGGGCCGAACCGGTCCGCCCGACCGGAGCGTGTGGTTCCAGCGCCATGGCCAGTCGGGACGCCTCGCGCCGGGGCGCGGGAACCCTCTGTGTTCCGGGGGTACCGCAGGCTCGTACGGGGCCCGGTGTCGCGTTTGCGGCACGTGCGGAGCGGCTGCCCGAAGCTCGGGAACGGCTGCCCGAACTCGTTCCGAATGAGGGCCGGTCCGCCCTGAAGTGGCGTTCCACGATTCGTGCGCGTGGCCTGAAATCGCTCCCTGCTCGCTGGTAATCAGTCAGCCGAACAGGTTTTTGATGCATGACCCATCCTTGATGAGGTACAAAGGTTCCTGTGCCCGCCCGGTGTGCATCCCCCGTCGCACCGGGCGGGCCTTTCTCTTCCGCCCTGTGCGCCCTCAGTTCCCCGGCGGGAACTTGAGCAGAGCGCCGGCGGCCAGCATCTGGATGCTCACCGAGGCGAGTGCCTTGTGGGTCGGCAGGTGGTGCTGACCGCGGATCAGCAGGGCGGCCAGCGCGTAGCCGAACAGCCAGGTCAGACCGGCGACGGCGCGTACCGCGAGGGAGTGGGCCGGGAGCCAGGCGTGGAGGGCCAGGCGGGGCAGGTCGGTGGTCCAGAAGAGCACGACGAAGAGCGTGGCCGTGGGGCCGAGTCTGCCATTGCCGCCCAGGTGCCGGGCGATGCTGTGGGTGACGACGCCCAGCACCAGGCTGGCGAACAGGACCCCCGCCTCGACCGTGGCCAGCGACCCGAGGGCGAGCCGGGGGTTGCCGTTCCACTGCTGGTGGAACGAGCCCTTGGTGACGGTGCCGAGCGCGCCGCAGACCAGGCAGAGCAGGACCGCCGCGCCCCACACGGTGCGGTCGCGGGCCTCGTCGAGGATCTCGACGGGGCGGTACCAGAGGCCGGGTATCAGCCGGTGCCAGTACAGCCTGCGCCGTTTCGTGAGGGGCGCGGGCGGGGGCGGGGCGGTGGTCGCAGGCATGGTTGCCGTTCTATCACCGGTGATTTCGCGCCGACGCCGGGCCCATCACGACCACCGGTTCGAGCTTCGGGTCGAGGGTGCGCAGCAGCGTCCGCATCACCTTCGGCTTCAGGCTGACGCAGCCCTGGGTGGGCCCGTCGTGGTCGACGTGCAGCCACACACCGCCGCCCTTCTTCGCGCCGAGCGGCCGCCGCGGGTCGAGCGGTGAGGTACCGGGCACCCGGTTGTAGTCGATCCCGATGACGTAGTCGAAGGCCCCGGCGAGGGGTTCGCCCTCCACGCCGCTGCCGGAGGCGATGAAGGACCCGTTGTGGTCGTACGGGAGCTTCGCGTCCGGGAAGGCGAGCTTGCCGCCCGCGCCGGTGAGGGTGAACACGCCCTCGGGGGAGCGGAGGTCGCCGTAGTGGTGGTCGGGTGTCCAGCCGTGCGCCGCGTTGTGCGCCGGCCAGCTCGGGCCCGGCCGCCAGATCCTGGAGCCCTCGTCGCGGGTGTAGAGGACCGCGGTCGAGTCGGAGGAGTCGGCGCCCTTGCCGGTGACCACCAGAACTTGGCGTGATCCCGCTGGTATTCGTTTGCGCGCGGCGTCGCCGAGACCCGGGATGCGGCCGTCGTCGGTCGGCTTCGCCGCGGGCGGCCCCGCCGCCGGGGCCGTGGGCGGCGTCGTCGAGGGGGCCGTCGCGGGGGCCGTCGCCGCCGGAGCGTCCGCCTTGACCTCGTGCCCCGAGTCCGCCCAACTCCACAGCCCCACGGCGGCGATGGCCGCGGTCGCCGTCGACAGGACGACCTTGCCGCGCCGCGTCACGCGTACACGTTCGTTATCGTTCAATTCCGGTCCACCAGGTAGGGATATACGGATCTTTCGCACCCTACCCGGACGCGCAGATTCCGCTGACCCGAGTGACGCGTGTGGCTGGAATGCAGCCGAAGGCCCCCGCGGAGCAGGGGCCTTCAAGGGGAGAGGCGCGCCGAAGGTCAGATCTCCGCCGGCGTCTGGTCCTCGGCGTCCGGGTCCGCCCCGTGCAGATACTCCTCGCTGATCTCCCGCGGACCGAACGGCCACACCTTCTCGTACCGCGACCACAGCAGGAACGCCACGCAGCCCGCCGCGACCCAGGCCAGCGACCATTCGATGGGGTGCCTGCCGGGCGAGTTCTTGTCCGCGTAGCCGTAGATCACCAGCCAGCCGACGAGCGCGACGAGGCTCGGCACCGGGTACAGCCACATCTTGTACGGCCGCCGCAGCCCCGGCTGCCGGCGGCGCAGCACGGTGACGGCGGCGACCTGCGCCAGCGCCTGCACGATCACCATGACGGTGGTCAGCAGCTGGATGATGGTCGCCAGGTCCGTATGCCTGCCGATCATGAAGCCGACGGCCGTGACCACGCCCATGGTCAGCAGGGACAGCACCGGGAAGCGGTGGCGCGGGTGCAGCTTCCCGTACGGGCGGAAGAACACCTTGTCGCGCGCCGCGTCGTACGGCACCCGCGAACCGCCCAGCAGCCCCGCGAAGACGGAGGCGACGGCCGTGATGAGGATCAGCACCGTCACGGCGTCGGCCGGGCCCTTGCCCCACGCCTTCTCCAGCACCGCCGAGGCGACGGAGGACGACGCCGTGTTGTCCGGGTCGAGCATGTCCTTCCAGTGGATGACGCCGAGCGTGCCGACCTGGAGCAGCAGATAGATCGTCATGATGCCGAGGATCGAGTAGATGATGGCGCGCGGCAGCGTGCGGCCGGGCCGCTTGATCTCGGCGCCCATGTACGCGGCCGTGTTGTAGCCGAGGTAGTCGTAGATGCCGATGGTCAGCCCCGCCGCGAAGCCGATCCAGAAGTGGTTGCTGGTCAGCTCGAAGGCGTGCGCCGGGTATGTGAACGCCCGCTCCGGGCTGAAGTGGGTGAAGGCGGCCAGGATGACGAGCACCACCGAGGCGATCATCACGGTCCACATGACGACGGAGAGCTTCGCGATGTTCTCCACCCGGCGCCACAGCATCGCGAGGATGACGGCGATCGTCACCAGCCCGACCAGGTCGCCCTGGCCCTGGCTCATGCCCGGCCACAGATAGCCCAGGTACTGCACGAACCCGATGATCCCCGTGGACATCGCCAGCGGGATGAAGAGCATCGCCGTCCACACGAACAGGAACGGCATCAGCTTGCCCGTGCGGTACTGGAACGCCTGCCGCAGATAGACGTAGCTGCCGCCCGCGCCCGGCAGCGACGCGCCCAGCTCGGCCCAGATCAGCCCGTCCGCGAGGGCGAGGACCGCGCCCGCGATGAACCCGATCACGGCCTGCGGCCCGCCGAAGGCCGCGACCATCAACGGGATCGTGACGAAGGGCCCGATGCCGCACATCTGGCTCATATTGATCGCGGTGGCCTGGAACAGGCCGATGCGCCGTACGAATCCGACGCGCTCGTCCATGAGGTCCGGCATGTGCATCAGCCCTTTCTCGTGCGTAGCACGCTCCGCGCTGTGCTCTGTGGGGTGTTCCAGCCGGACACCCGCACCGAGGGCGCCGAGCCGTGCAGATCCGCGGCGCGATAGCGCGCGGTGACCGTCACCGACTCGCCGGGCCACAGGCTGACCTGGTTGTCCGACCACCGCACAGGTAGCACCGGTCGGCCCGCCGCGTCCACGACATGGACGTCGGTCATCAGTGCGGGCACGGAACCACCGCCCGTGCGGCGCAAGGTGACGGTCGTCGTGGACATGCCGTCGGACCCCTGGACCGTACGGGAGCTCTGCGCGACCCGCGCCCGTTTCATGGCGGCGAGTCCCTTGAGGTCGGCGTAGGACGTGGTCGGCGTGTAATACCACTCGGTGTGGTCCCAGTCGAGGACGTCCGGCTTCGTGGAGAGCCAGTACACGTTGCGGCTGACCTCCTTGCCCTTCGCGTCGGTGAGCTGGAGCTTGGCGAGATAGGTCCCCTCGATCCCCGGCACCCGTGCCGGGAGCTTCAGCGCGGTGGCCTTGCCGCCGTCGCCGGGCGCGGTCACCGCGGCCTCGCGCGCCAGCTTCCGCCGCCCGTCGGGGGTGTACAGGCTCACGCGCGCCGTGAGCCCGCTCGCGGCGGCGCGGCGCTGGTTGACCACGACCACAGACCGGTCGTCGTAGGAGTACTGGATGTGCAGCGGCTCCCCGGCCTTCTTCGCGCCGAAGTACGCGCCGCCCTGGTCCAGATAGCGGTCGAACAGCTGCCAGTGCAGCGACGTCCAGCCGCTGTTGAGCAGCCAGTAGATGAGACCCGTCGACGGCTTGGACGTGTCGCTCGCGTTGCGCCCGTACGCCTCGAACTCGGCCCGCACCGCCTCGTACTGGGCGAGCTGTGCCTTGCGGACGTAGTCGTCGAGGCTCTTGGGCGCGCCGTAGCGGCCGGCGAGCGCGTTCCCGTACAGCTTGAGATCGCCGAACGTGTGCGACGGCGAGCGGTGGTACTGCCGCGCGGACGGGTCCTTCCAGAGCGTGCGCAGCTCGGCGGGGGACAGCATCCGCTTGAGGGTGTCGAGGGTGGGGATGGACGGACCGGCGCTCGTCTCGGAGTTGAAGCCCGTGGCGCCGCCCTCCCGCTTGGCGTACCAGTAGTCCGGCGGGACCCAGTCGTAGGGGCCGGTCATCTTCAGGCCGGACGCGCCCAGGACGGGCGAGGACCGCTTGGAGGCGGAGGAGACGACGGGATTGGGCCAGTCCGCCGCCTTCAGGGCGTCGAGATAGTCCCGCTCGGTGCGCGCGCCGGGCGCGAAGTCGGAGCCGATGAGGAAGGAGATCACGCTCGGGTGGCCGCGGAGCCGGGCGGCCTCGGCGGCCATGGACGCCTTGGCTATGGGGTGGTCGGCCTCGGTCCACTTCTCGCCGGACTCGTCGCCGTTGTTGTCGCCCTCCCACTTGTCGCAGCACTCCCAGCCGGGGAGCACCAGGATGCCCATCCGGTCGGTCAGCGCGAAGAACTCGTCCGGCTCGATATGACCTTCCAGCCGTACGGTGTTGAGGCCGAGGTCGCGTACGTACTCCAGCCGGTCCGCCACATAGCGGCGGTCCCAGCGCAGGAAGATGTCCGAGAGCCAGCCGCCGCCCTTGATGAGCAGCGGCCGCCCGTTGACGGAGTACCGGCGCGCCCCAGACGGGTCGAGCGGGGCCTTGACGTCGCGGACGCCGAACTCGTCGTGCGCCGTGTCGGAGGCCCTGCCGTCCACGCTCGCGGTGAGGTCGAGCCCGTACAGCGGCTGACCGCCCATCCCGGCCGGCCACCACACCTTCGGATGGGACAGCCGCAGCCCGGGGGTGTCGGCGGGGCCGAAGGAGACCGTCCTGCTCTCGTGCGCGGCCAGTCGCACGCGCTTGCTGAACCGGACCGGCCCGATGGCGCCGGAGACGGTCGCGGTCACCGGGGCGGCCGTCTCATTGCGCGCGGCGGCCTTGACGGTGAGGTCGGCCCAGTCCATGGCGGGCAGCGCGAGACCGGTCGTCACATGCGCGTCGCGCAGCGCGACGGGCCCGCCCCGGCGCACCAGGACATCGCGGACCAGACCCATGTTCGCGTCGGGCGGCGGCTGCTGCCAGTCGACCCAGCCCATCGTCAGGTGCTTGTTCGGATCGTTGGGACGGACCTTCAGCGCAACGGAGTTGACGCCCTTTCGGATCAGCGGCGTGACATCGAGCTCATGCCGGGTGTACGCGCCGGCGACCTGGTCCGCGCCCGCGACGCGCTTGCCGTTCACATAGACGTCGGCCGCCGAGAGCACGCCGCTGAAGTCGAGATACGTGCGCGCCGAGGCGTCGGCGGAGTTCGCGACGGTAAAATCCGATCGGTACCACCAGGGGACGGAGAAGTCCTTCGCGGGGATCTTCTTCATGTTGGTGGAGTAGAAGGGATCGTCGGGGTACGTGCCGTCGGCGAGCAGCGCGGCGAGCACGGTGGAGCGGGCGGCCGCCGGATGCCAGCCCCTGGTGTCGTAACCGGGGGTGGAGACGGTCTCGGCGCTGTCGGCGACGTCGGCCGAGGACTGGATCGCGAACCCCGAGAGCGGCGTCGCGGCCCCCGCTTCCGGCGCGGCCCGCGTGACGGGGGCGCTCGGCGGGGCGGCGGGGCGCGGCTGGGGGGCGGTGGCGCGCGCGGGGAGGGCGACGGCGGGAAGGGCGAGGCTCAGCAGCAGGCCGGTGACGGCGATGGGCGCGACGGGGCGGAGGGACACAGGGGGTACCTCTCGGACGGCTGAGGCGACATGAGTCGGCGCGGGGAGTGGCGGAAGCGGCTCAGGCGGTTCAATTCACCTTTCACAAATGGAAGTTAAGAAAGTTAAGAAACCTTCCTATTGGGTGGGGCAGGACGCTAAGGACTCGTAACGTTCATGTCAATGACCTGGACGGAGTCCGGCCGGATGACTGGGTGAGGGGACGCTGTGCGCGGAGGACGAGTGGCCGTCGTGGGCGGCAGCATCGCCGGCTGTGCCGCGGCGCTGGCCGCCGTACGGGCCGGGGCCGCGGAAGTCGTGGTGTACGAACGGGCCGCCCGGCGGCTCCAGGACCGGGGCGTGGGGCTCGCCATCCAGCAGGACCGGTACGCCGAACTGGAAGCGGCCGGATACGTCGACGCCCGCATGCCCTGGGTGCGGCTCGCCCGGCGCGTCTGGCTGCTCGGCGACACGGACGCGCGCGGCGGCCGGGAGTTCGGGGTGCTGCCCTTCCCGTTCCGCTCCTACAACTGGGGTTCTCTGTGGACGGAGTTGCGCGCCCGCGTCCCCGAGAAGGTCGCCTACCACTCCGGCGCCGCCGTCGAATCCGTGACCCCGGACGCCGGTCGCGGTCCGGGGCCGCGCGGTCCGGGGCCGCGCGGCGCGGTGCTGCGCCTCGCGGGCGGTGCCGAGGAGCGGTTCGACCTCGTGATCGGCGCGGACGGTTACCGCTCGGTCGTACGGGCCGCGATGTACCCCGACATCGCGCCCCGGTACGCCGGGTACCTCGCCTGGCGCGGCTCGCTGCCCGCCGAGCGGCTGCCGGGCCCCCGCGAGACCTGGGCCGAACAGGACGCCGCCACCGTCGCGTTCCCCGAGGGCCACATGATCGCGTACCGCATTCCGGGCCCGTACGGCCGCGGCGCCTCCGTCAACTGGGTGTTCTACGCGGTGCCCCCGGACGTACCGGGCCTGCGGCTCGACGACCCGACCGTACCGCCGCCGCGCACGGTGACGGCAGAGTTGATGGAGCATCAGGAAAAGGTGGTGGCACGTCACTTCCCGCCGTACTGGCGGGAGGTCATCGAGCGCACCCGCCCGCGGGACACCCTGGTGCAGCCCATCTTCGACCTCGCCGTGCCGCACTTCGCCAAGGGCCGGCTCGTCCTCCTCGGGGACTCCGCCGCCATCGCCCGCCCGCACACCGGCAGCGGCGCGGTCAAGGCGCTCCAGGACGCCACGGTGCTGGAGCGCGCCCTGCGCTCCGCAGAGGACTGCGACGCGGGGCTGGCCGCGTACGACGCCGAGCGCGCGCCGATCGGCCGCGCGGTGCTGGAGCTCGGCAGGCGGCTCGGCCGGGCGCAGGTGCTGTCCGTACCCGACTGGGCGGCCATGGACCAGCGGTCCACCGAGGAGTGGTGGCGCGCGGCCTCGGAGGGCGAGAAGGGGTTCGGCGGCCATGCCCTGGGTGGATGATCACATCCGTTCACCACTGGTCAGAGCCGCCGAAACCGTTAAAGTAGCCGGGCCGTGGTGTTCGGGAAGACCGGTGAGGGGTCCTTGTGGCCCTATTCCGGAGCGGCCCTCGCCACTGTGATCGGGGGGTCCTCAGCCCGTTCCGTACGCGCTTCGGCGGGCGTACGGAGCCACTGGCCGCAGCCTGCGGCCGGGAAGGCAGGGAGGAGAACAGCGCGAGCTGAACCCGTAAGCCAGGAGACCGGCCACGGCATCTCACGAAATGATCCACGAGGTGCTGGAGCGTGACTTACGGATGGCCCTGCCCACCGATACCCCCACTGGTTCCCCCGATTCCCCCGCCGGCCCCGGCTCCCCGGCCGCCGCGCCCGCGTTCCGCTGGCAGCGGCAGGACACCCTGCGCACCGCCGGCCTGCTGGCCGTCATAGCCGCGCTGCACGTCGTCGCCTTCGGCGTGCTCTTCCTGCTCGTCGTGCCCAGCCACTACACGGTCGGCTCGCAGGTCTTCGGCGTCGGCCTCGGCATCACCGCCTACACCCTCGGCATGCGGCACGCCTTCGACGCCGACCACATCGCCGCCATCGACAACACCACCCGCAAGCTGATGGCCGACGGCAAGCGTCCGGTCTCCGTCGGCTTCTGGTTCGCCCTCGGCCACTCCAGCGTCGTGGTCGCCATGGCCGCGCTCGTCGCGGGCGGCGCCCACCTCGCCGGCACGCTGATCAACGAGGACTCCGCCGCCCACCAGACGCTCGGCGTCGTCGGCACGACCGTCTCCGGGACCTTCCTCTACCTCATCGCCGCGCTCAACCTGGTGGCCCTCGCGGGCATCTGGAAGGTCTTCCGCTCCATGCGCGCGGGCCGCTTCGACGAGGCCGAGCTGGAGGAGCACCTGGACTCGCGCGGCTTCATGAACCGGGTGCTCGGCCGGTTCACCCGCTCCATCACCCGCCCCGGCCAGATGTATCCGCTCGGCTTCCTCTTCGGACTCGGCTTCGACACCGCGACCGAGGTCACGCTGATGGTGATGGCGGGCAGCGGCGCCGCGGCCGGGCTGCCCTGGTACGCCATCATGTGCCTGCCGCTGCTCTTCGCGGCGGGGATGAGCCTCTTCGACACGCTCGACGGCACGTTCATGAACTTCACGTACCAGTGGGCGTTCTCCAACCCGGTCCGCAAGGTCTACTACAACCTCACCATCACCGGCCTGTCGATCGCCGTGGCCTTCCTCATCGGCACGATCGAGCTGGTGAGCGTCCTGCGCGAGAAGCTGGCCATGGACGACGCGGTCACCGGCTGGATCTCCGGACTCGACCTCGACAACGTCGGCTTCGTCATCGTCGGGCTCTTCGTGGTGGTCTGGGCGATGGCCCTCGCGTACTGGCGGTTCGGGAAGGTCGAGCAGCGCTGGGCGGCCCGGACGGCGCCGGAGGGCTGACCCGGCCGACGGATGGTGACGAGGGGGCGGCGTGGCCCGGTGCCACGC
>NZ_JBHVHQ010000191.1:0-11643 GCF_042800135.1 Streptomyces sp. NPDC057654
ATGTATCACTCCATCGCTGCGCTCAGTAGAGCGTGGTGAGGAAGTTCTTGTCGTCGCGAATGGTGCTGTTGGACTGCACGTCCCGCAGACTCACGTCCAGTCGGAGCAGGTCGAGCGACAGATCCGACTCGTACTGCGACTTGTTCCGGGAGTAGTTCTGATACGCCTGTGAAAGGTTGTTCATGATGTTCATGAGCGGGCGCATCGTCACGTCAGAGGACTGGTAGTCCTCGGTGAGGCTGGTGCCGTCCGAGAGGATCCACCGCATGTCCGAGATCTGCTGGCTCGTCGGATCCGAGCCCTCGTCATGCTTCTTGGCGAAAAGCTGGGCGTAGCTCTGACCGGCCGGCACCAGGGCGTCGAGGTAGCCGTCGTAGACATTGCCTGCGCGCCAGTTGAGGTCGAAGCCGCCCGGGACGACATGTTTGGTCTGCAACGCCAGCGTCGAGACGTCGTCCTTGGCCGCGGCCGCGGAGACACCCGTGATCTTGTCGGTGGCGATCGAGACCGGAACGGTCGGCGGCCGCAGGAACAGGCCGTCGATCTTCGTCGTCTGCAGGTCGGAGCTGTACGACTGAATCTGCGTCAGGTTCGTGCGCATCTCGACGAGCTTCTGGTCCAGAGCGTCCCTGGCCTCGCTCTCCTTCTCCTTGAGCACGACCTCGTAGTAGGCCTGCGCAGGGTCGAAGCTCACAGCGTCGAGCGCCGCGATCTTCTGGACCCTGGATGCGCCGGGATTGAAGAAGACCCGCCACTGGTCGTACTTGGCGAAGGTCTCGTCACCGGCCAGCTTGCCACTGTCCTGCGCCCGCTCCGCTCCGGGCGTGGTGAGTTCAGCATTCGCACGGACCGTCAGGTTCAACACCTGGCGGTCGAAGGGCCGGTCGGCGTTCAGGAGGACCCCGACGTAGCCGGTCGACCCGAAGGCGTAGAAGGACCCCTTGATCCCGCTGGTGCTGACCTGCTCACTGTTCAGCGAGGTGTCCGACCCGAGCAGGAACGCCCTGTAGTCCGCAGCGTTGTACGAAATCTGCGCAGTCGGGCTGAAGTGCATCATCACGAGCGCCTTGTCGCCGCTCTCGTTGGTATAGACCCCGTCGACAGTGCCGTCGAGATTCGTCTTCGACGTCTTGAAGCCGCTGGTGTACAGCGCCGTCTGTGACAGCGAGTCACGCCCCGCCTGGTACGCCGAGGCTCCCGACGCGCTGATCACGAGGACACCTGTGACCGTGAAGATGCCGAAGAACACCCCAAAACGCTCGATCGCGTGGTGCGAGTCGAGCTTGAACCTCCTGCTGAAGGCCAGTGCCTTGTCCTTGATCCCCATGTTCTGCTCTCTTTCGTGCCCGCACCGTGCTGAGGGCCCGGATATGGCGAACCGGGCCGGAGGAGGCCTTGCACCTCAACCGACCCGGTTCGCTCGACGCCCCTGTTCCCGATCGTGTGCGCGGTCTGTGACGGTCTCTTACATGAAAGGGCCACTCGGGAATCCGCCGGACCGATCGACGGTCTGGACGATCACCGTGCCGCCGCCGAGGTCCGTGATGGTCTTCTGGCCGCCGGATCCGACCGTCGATATCAGTGACCACCCGCCGCCGCTCAGGGCTCCGCCGACGAGAATGAGGAGCGCGATCGTGCCCCAGCCCTGCTGATGACCCGCGGACTGAGGGTTGGCCATCAACTTCCTGAGCAGGAGCACGCCGCCCCAGACCATGGCGGCGACACCGACCAGCATGAGCAGAAGACCGCCCCAGAGCTGGATCTGGGACTTGGCGTTCTTCAGGAAGCTGGTCAGGTCCCAGGCTGCGCTCGGCAGGGAGGAGTGTGCGAGGACGGCTGCCTCGTAGATCTTCGCCATGGTTCTTTCCTCTCGCCTTTCGAATCATTCGGTGACATGACAATGAGTCACAAGGCAACAAGCGCAGTTCGCCCACTCGAACAGGCAGTGATAGGAGCCTGAGTGGTCGACGACATGCCGTCTTACCCCTCGCTGGCTCGTATATGTGCGCATCCTTAGTGGCTAATCTACCTCATTCGAATAGTGAATCGAGAGGCGTGTGAAAGGGCCTGTCGGCAAGGAGTCGAAAGAGGCTCGAAGATGAGGCGCATCGGCGTCACGGCGCTGAAGCCGCAGGGCCGTGGCGGCCCCCTGTGGAATCCGCAGTGCGAGATGTGTAGTGTGCCGATCCAGCACCGCGGTGACCCTGGCCAGCTCGATTTCAAGGCGGGCCACCCTCGCGCCCCCGTCGTTCGTGATCTCGATCAGGAAGCGCCAAACCGACATGAACCCACTGCCCGGGGACTATTTCGCTCGCCGACTTCGTCAAGAACGCGAACGCTGCGGCGTCAGCCAGAGGGAGCTGGCGCGCCGCATGTCTGCGCTGCTCGGCTCGAACGTGGAATCCACCGCCATCACACGCATCGAGCAGCAGACCCGAGCGGTCAGACTCGACGAGGCGGTCACCGCGGCCGAGGCTCTCGGGGTTCCGCTGATCACACTGGTGAGCGACAACTACGCCCGCGAAAACGAAGCCCAGATCCAGAAGCAGCTCGTCGAGCTCGCCGTCGCTGAGCAGGAATGGGAGAGGCTGCGCCAGAAGATCCACCGGATCACCCAGACCATCCAGGAACTCTCCGCCGAGCGGGGGGCCTTCCACTCTCACGCGCTGGACGTCAACCCTGAGGCCGCCGGCGACTACGAGCTCGACCCTGAGACGCAGGCCGCTCTCGATGCCCGGATGGGTGATGTCCGCGACCAACCGGCCGGAGAGGCCACAAACCCAGACGCATGACACGGTTGCGGGCGGTCGGGGCGAACTCACGGCCACAGACGTGCATCGTCTTGGGCTCCCGCCACCGGCCGACCCGCATGATTTCCTCGGTTCTCGCGCCGTTCCGCCGAACCTGCGTGACGTGACCAGCTCGCAGACTGCGGAAGCCTTACGCCGATGTATCCACCCCGGCCTCCCTCATGAGCACGTGCAGCGCGACGCCGCTCACGACGGTCTCGTGGATCCCGCCGTCCCCTCTCTACTACGGCACGTCGCCCACAGCAGAGGAGCGGACGAGGTCAGGCGAGGAAGATTTTGCCGGACGCTGTGGCCAACCGTGCTCCTGCCCCATCGTCGGAGCCGACACCCGCATGAGCGGAGTCCGGCATCGTCGACGAAGAGGAGAAGCGAATCTTGGCCTGGGCTGACGAGGCCAACCCCTGCATCGCCGAGTTCTTTCAGGAGTACGAATAGAGTTGGGCACATGGGAGCAGACTGGGAGAACATCCTCGGTGCAAGTGGCGCAGACCTCGCAGACGCATATGACAGAGTCGTCTCCGAAACCGTCTACGGCAACGAGGACCTCGGAGACGACAAGCCGGCGCTACCGTTCGATGAAGACTGACCTCGCGCTCGGGGAACCTCAGACAGGCGAGACGTCTCATCGCGACCACCACCAACGGCGTCGCAGCCATTCCCAGTCATCAGGTCCTCCCCCTGCTACTCGCCAGTTCCAGGCCACGCACGTCGATGTCATCCAGACGCAAGTTGGCGCGACGGATGACTCGATGACGTCCTCCGGTCGACAGGCAAGCCCGAAGCGGCGGCCCCCGCCCGTAACCCACCGCCTTCCGGTCCGCCCAGGAGGGTGCACGACAATGGGGGTTGCCAGACAGGCAGGATCCGCCTAATGAACCGGTCCCGAGCTGTGGCCTCGCCACATGAGTCGTGTTCTGTTTCCGTTCATGGTTTGACAGATGACAGGGCTCTCATGTCGTGCTGTGTTGGCGGCAGCGGGATAGCTGGCTGGAGCCGCTGGAGCTGACGAAGGACGAGGCCGCAGATCCTGCGCGGCTGGGCGACGCATCGGTCGACCGCCCAGGGCCTGGCAAAGCGGGCCCGGATCATGCTCGCGTGCGCCGCCAGCCTGAACAGCACCGCAGCAACTACTCGGTCTGATACGGGCCGGGCGACACTGCGCCGTCGGCGGAATGGGTTCCGGCGCAACCCGCTCAGCGGGCTGGACCCCGGCCCGGGGCGCCGTGCTCGATCAGCGACGCGACGGTCGAGGAGACGGTGATGCGCACCTTGGAGGAGGTGCGCCGCAGGGCCCGTCACACTGGTCCAAGAGCCAGATGGCACGCGTGGTGAGGCTCTCGCCGACCAGCGCACACTGCATCTGACCGGCCTTTGGCCTGCAGCCGCATCGGGTGGAGAAGCTCAAGGCCTGGCCCGACCCGTTGCTGATCGACAAGATCGCGATGTGGCCGACCCCTACCTTGCTTCTGCGTGGACGACAAGCCCCAGACCTGGGCACCTCAGCGCACCGCCCCGATCCTGCCGATGCTTTCGGGCACGCTGGAGCGGCGCAGCTCCGACTACGTCCGCCACGGCGCCGTGGACCTGTTCGCGGCGCTGAACACCACTACCGAAGCAGTGATCGTCGCGAAAACGGCGCGGCATGCGGCCGAGAACTTTCGGGACTTCCTCGCACCGTTCATGTCATCTGCCACGTCTTGTTTGCGCACAAGGCGTCGATGGTGCGCAAGTGGCTGCTTGCGCATCCCTGTTTCACGCTGCACCTCATCCCGACGTACTCGGCGTGGACCAATCAGATCGAGCGGTGTTCGCCTAGAGATCTTTAATCGTGGGGGTTCGATGGTGCGGTGACGGCTGGTGGCGGGTTCGGTATGCCGGAGGGATGAGGTATCCCGATGGCGGCGGGCTGACCGCCGCGGAGCGTGCGCGACGGGAAGAAATACGGCTGGCGGCGGCGGATTTGATCGAGGCCGGTGTCGGCGACCGGGAAGTGGCCCGGCGGTTCAGGGTGACGCAGATGTCGGTCTACCGCTGGCGCCGGGCCCTGGCCGTCGGCGGCCGGGAGGCCTTGGCCTCGAAGGGGGCCGGGGTGCCCGGTGCCGGCTGTCCACGGCCCAGCTGCGCGTGCTGCAGACCGCGCTGGAGGCGGGCCCGGCCGCCCACGGCTGGAGTGAGGATCAGCGCTGGACCCTGGCCCGGATCGCCGACGTCATCCGCTGCGGGTTCGGCGTGGACTACACGCTGGCCGGGGTGGACTTGCTGCTGCACCGGATCGGCTGGAGCGTGCAGGTCCCCGCCCGCCGGGCCGCCGAGCGGGATGAGGTCCGGATCGCTGCCTGGGAGGGCGAGGTGTGGCCGGCGTTAAAAGGACGGCGGCACACCTGGGCGCCTGGATCTGCTTCGAGGACAAGGCCGGCCAGGGACTGAGGCCGCCGCGGGGCCGCACCTGGGGCCGGCGCGGACGCACCCCCGTAGTGCGGGTGACCGCCGCAAGCACCAAACGCGTCTCGCTGGCGGCCCTGGTCTGCACCCGGACCGGACATCGTCCCCGGCTGATCTACCGCACACTGGTGCACCGCGGACCAGGCCGCGGGCGGCGCAAGGGCTTCACCGAGGCCGATTACGCCCGGCTTCTGGACGCCGCCCACCAGCAACTCGGTGGTCCGATCGTGCTGGTATGGGACAACCTGAACACCCATCGCAGCGCGACGATGCGGTGGCTGATCGATGCGAGGCGGTGGCTGACCGTCTACCAGCTGCCGCCCTACGCACCGGAGTTCAAGCCGGTCGAAGCGGTCTGGTCGCACCTCAAGCGCTCCCTGGCCAACCTTGCCAAGCACGACATCGACCAGCTCACCGGCCTGGTCAAGACCCGCCTCAAACGCATGCAATACCTCCCCGGCCTCCTCGACGGCTACCTCACCGGAACCGGACTGGACTTCAGCGGTGCGTAACCCCCGCCATTAAAGATCGCTAGTTGGAACGCCGATGCCTGCAGCATGGTTCCTTCTGCTTGCTCGACATCCTCAAGACCACCTTGGGGGAACGGATCGATGTCTGGAACGATACCGTCCGACCCTTTGCATGGACCAAGATCATCGACCACATCTGCCGCCACTGTCAGAGGATTTGAGGATCTACTTGCTGGGCATAGTCGGTCGCATCTTGATGGATACGAGGAAGATGTGTCGCTCAGTGAACAATGGACCGAGGAAGCGCCGCAGGGTGCGGCTGTGCCACGATGATGCGATAGACGAGCGCGCGTCGAGAGGGGGTGAGCATGTCGACGCCAGGGACGCGGTGAGCGCTCTGCTCGCATCAGTGTTCCTCTGCTGCGGTGACGGCGGATAGGCAGTCGGTTGTCGTTCCCACAAGGACTCTTCGGCCCGAGGGCACGAGTCAGGCATTGAGGAGGCGGCTGCTTGTGGCCGTAACTGCCCCGCAAGGAGACACGAGTAGCAGCCCCCGAGCGCGCCAGAGCAGATGATGGGCTCGCTCGGTTATCACGGAAATTCCAAGGAGGAGCGATGCCATACACCGAGTGGCGCGGCGGCAAGTGCCGAGTCAAGTGGTGGGCGGGCGAGTACCTGCCCAACGGCCGCAAGAAGTTCGAGTCGGCGTCCGGCTTCGAAGACGAAGGGGCGGCATGGGACTACGGGCTCGATCGTGAGTACGAAGTGCGTCATGGTACTGCGATCAAACAGAGAGACAGTAAAACTCTCATGTCAGCCTACTGCTGGGACTGGTTCGATGCCCAGGATTTGCGGCCGTCATCAATGGTGAGTTACAAGGCCATCATCAATAAGCGGATCGTTCCCTATTGGGGAAGCCGAGCCGTCGGTGACATCAACACTTTCGAATGCGAAGCGTGGAAGAAGGCCCTTCGCGCGGCCGCCGAGCGTGGCGAGATATCAGCCGGGTACGTGAGAGAAATTCTCATGGTCTTTGGTGCCATGATGGATGACTCGGCGACTCGCTATCAACTCCGCAAGATTTCGCCAATCGTACGGGAGAAGCGCGGCCGCGGAAAGTACAAGAAGAAGGTGCGTGAGAAGAAGCGCCCCCAGGAGATGGCCACGCTCCACCGCCTCGCGGTCAACGCCTACAGCGTCTGGGGCTACGACGGTTGGACCTACATCTGGACCGCGGCGTTCACTGGTATGCGGCCGAAGGAGATGTGGGGGCTGCAGCGGTGCTTCGCCTCACCGAACTGGCCCGCCTCGGATCCACTCGAACCCGACGACGAGAAACGTGAACCGGACCTTGAGCGGTACATGAGCATGCCGGCGCTGCGAGTGCAGTATCAGCACCAGTGGGTTGACGGGGAACGGACGCTGGTGGACCCGAAATACGACTCGTGGCGGACGTTGGTGGTGCCCCCGTTTCTGCATGAGATGCACAAGGCACTGCTGGCTTCACACGACTCGCCGTGGATGTTCCGGTCGCACAGTGGGGGGCCGTTGCTGGGAACGAACTTCGAGGAGGCGTACTGGTGGCCGATCAGGGACGGTTGCGCAGCACGCGAGGGGCGGTATGCCCGGGAGGAGATACCTGCAGTGCCGGAGATGACGAAGAAGCGGATCTATCTTCTGAGGCACGGCCACAAGGAGTGGCTCGACGAGGACCGCCATCCCTGGGTGGCCATCGAGACGCGGATGGGACACGAGCTCGGGGGAGTAGAAGGCGTGTATGCGAACGTGACACCGGGGATGGAGTTGCGGATCGCGGAAACGTTGCAGGAGCGGTGGGAGAAGTTCACGACAGAGGAGGGGAACGTGTGGCTGCCGCCTTTTCCCAATCCTCTCCCAGTTGATCTTGCTAATCATGTTCCTGTGCAGGTCAGCATGAGCGCATCTCTAGATGTCGGTTGATCAGATCGATCACGACGTCCCTGGCCTCTTCCGTGGAGCAGTCGAAGAACTGCCGGATCACCAGCACCCCGTTATGCGGCTCGCCCTCGAATTCGATCTCCTTCTGGAACGACGTGCAGTCGTTGAGAAGCGCCGCGTAGTCCATCGCCGCGGCTTCGAGACTCCTGACCGTGGTGGTCGCGAAGAGCTCCGGCGGGACCTCGCAGCCCCGGCCCAGCTGTCCGAGGAGGACGGTCAGCTCCGACCCGAACGTCTTGCGCCGCATCTCGATGTAGTCCACCGGGTCGGGCATCCGGTTCAGCTCCGCGTTGCCGAACTCCCACCACCAGCTGTCGATGAACTCGTCGCACGCCCGGCGGAACCGCTCCCGTTCCTCCTGGCTCATCGACGCGGTCGTACGGGTCCACAGGCCCGTCAGCGCACGGGTCGAGGCGTCCACGGGCGGCGGCGCGGGGGAGCCGTCCACCGGCAGGCACCGGCGCGCCTGCTCCATGTACCGCCGCAGCCCGGCCGCGTCATGGGCCGCGCTGAACGCCGGGGTGAGGTCGTCGGCGTACGTGCCCCAGGTCAGCCACCTGGCACTGGTGATCAGGTCCTCGGCGCAGACGCCGGGGCCGATCCCCGCCGCGCACAGGGCCAGGTCGCAGGAGTCCAGCACCTCCTGGGTCCACCGGCCGTCACCGGGCGCCCCCGCCGTCGGCACGGTCATCCCGGTGTGCCGCGCCCACTCGGTCAGGTCCCGGCGCGCCAGGTCCAGATGCGGGTTGAGCCGCAGCACGTACGGCATGCGGACATCGGGCGCCGCGGTCGGGCCGACCCGCTCGTACGTGGGGAGGCGGAAGGAGCGCGCGCGGGTGCTCGCGCCCTGCGTCGGGGCCCTGAGCACCCGGACGGCGGCCGACACCACGCGGGTGGCGCCGATGCCCGAGGGCCCCGGCGGCGACCAGGGGGCGGTGCCGAGGGAGGCGCCGTCGCCGCCGTTCATGTACCGACTGGAGCGCAGATGCCATTCGTGGCCGCCGCTCTGCCAGTCCGTCAGCCCCTGCGCGTACGCCAGCACGCGCGCGCGGGCGGCCGGGTCCAGGCCGTACTCCTCGAAGAGCGACGGCAGTTCGGTGACGACCGTGTGCTCGAACTGGTGCAGTCGCGAGGTCAGCAGGTCGTTGACCGTGTCGGCGGCGCGCTGCGGTTCGTACCCGAAGAACCGCTCCATGACGAGGACGCCGTTGCTCAGTTCGCCTTCCTCCTCGACCTCGCGCTGGTACGAGAAGAGGTCGTTGCGCAGGTGCACCCCGTCCGCGAAGGCGTCCTTCAGCACCCGCAGCGGCCTGCTGCGGGCCACCGCGTCGGGCACCTCGGCGCCGTTCGCGAACTCCACGAGATCCGCCGACCAGGGCGCGCCGCCGACCTTGCGGCGCATCTCGATGTACTCGACGGGGTTGGCCACCCGGCCCGCGTCGATGTTGTGCAGCTCCCACATCGATTCCTGGAGGAGGTTGAACGTCGACTCGAAGAATCGTTCCCGCCACTCCGGGGACATCCGCGGAGCGGTCCGCTGCCACAGGTCGGCGAGGCCGGCCTCGACCGGATTGACCGGCTCCGGCATCGGCGAGCCGTCGCGGGGCATGAACAGCGGCAGCCGGTCCAGATACGCCCTGGCGCACGCGATGTCGCCGGTCCGCTTGAACGTCTCCAGGAAGTGGTCGTCGAAGAAGAACACCCACACATACCAGTCCGTGACGGTGTCCAGCGCCTCGGGAGCGGCGTCCGGGTGGGTGTAGGCGCACAGCAGCGGGTATCCGTGGGCGTTCAGCTCCGCCTCGTCCCACACCCCCGAGCCCTCCAGCATCCCCATGGACCGGGCCCACGGCACGGCGTGCGCCTGGGCGCGGGGGAGACCGGGGTTGAGCCGGGCCTGATACGGCATGTAGAAGTCGGGAAGTTCGAAGGGCTGCACGGTGCCTGGTCCTCCAGTGAGTGACGCGGTGGGTAGCGACCGTAGAAGCCCCCGCGGAATCGCCGCACCGTCCCGAACGGCAAACCACTCGTACGGGTGTTGTCCGATCAGATGCTCATCCCGATGCCGGCCCGGCGCTCGCTCCACACCCCCAGACCGCTCATTCCGGCAGCGGACTCTGGGGCGCGCCCGCCCTCCGCGGCTCCGCCGCCGCGGGCCGCCCGCCGGAGCCCGGCGCGGTCAGCCGCTCCCACCCCAGCACCGCCAGCGTCGCGGCGCTGAACACCGCGCCGACCAGGAATATCCCGCGCACCCCCACCACGGGCAGCAGCGCGCCGCCCAGCAGCGCGCCGAGCGCCACCCCCGCGTTGTACGCGCCGGAGTTGGCGGCGAGCGCTATCTCCGTACGGCCGGGGGCCGACTGGAGCACCCGCGCCTGCGTCGCCATGAACACCGGCCCCAGCGACGCCCCGAGCAGCGCCAGCATCGCCACCACCGCCGCCTTCACGCCGCCCAGCGCGTACAGCCCGGACAGGCCCAGCGTCTGGGTGGCGACCGGCACGGCGAGCGTGGCCCGCGGAAAGCGGTCCAGCAGCGGGCCGGTGGCGGTGACCCCGAGGACGCCCGCCACCCCGGCGACCATCAGCAGCGTGCTCACGGACGTATCGGCGAAGCCGCTGACATCGCCCAGGAACTTCACGATGTACGTGTAACCGGCGAAGGCGCCGGTCACCGACAGGGCGGTGGTCGCCAGGACGGCGCCGAACCGCCGGGCGTCCGGCTCGGACCCGTAGGCCGCGGCCCCCTCCTCGGGCCGCGACGTGGGCAGCAGCGCCGCGATCACCACCAGCGATACGGCGCCCAGCCCGGCCAGCACGACCAGCGGAAGCTGCCAGCCCTGCCGCTGCCCCAGCCACGTACCGGCCGGGATGCCCAGGACGAGCGCCAGCGACCCGGCGACCGACAGCAGCCCTATCACCCGCCCCCGCACCCGCCGCGGGAACAGCCCGACGGCCACCGGTCCCATCACGGCCCAGAACAGCGCCTGGGCGAGCGCGGTCACCACGCGGGCCGCGAGCAGCAGCCAGTAGGAGGAGCCCGCCGCCGAGGCGAGGCTCGCCACGACGAGCGCGCCCAGCAGGGCGGTGAGCACATGGCGGCGGGGCATCGCGCGGGTCGCGTGGGTGACGGGCAGGGAGACCACGGCCACGGTCACGCCGTACCCGGTGACGAGGCAGCCCACGGCCCACAGCGACACCTTGAGGTCGTCCGAGATCAGTTCGAGCACGCCGATGGGGAGGTTCTCGGTGGTGTTGAAGGTGAACGCGGCGAGCATGAGGGCCGCGACCACGGCCGCCCTGCGCCAGGAAGCGAGCTGCGTAGCACGCCGTGAAGCAGACTGTGCCGCCGCCATCGGCCGGACCTCCGTCGTCGAGGTGATCACGTCCCGTTCACAGTCGCACACGCCTCGGCCCCGTGCGTATCAAACCTGGTACACGGCTCGGCCCCCACAGACGGATCGGCGGCTCAGTTCCCGTACACGGCTCAGTCCTTGTACATCCTGATCGACGACGGGGTGACGCTCGCATAGCTCTTCTCGAACCGCGCCCCCGAGCCGAACGTCGGCACGACGGCGTCCACGAACGGCAGTACGTCCACCGACTCGATCAGCGCCGACTCGGCGCGGCTCCACGTCGGGCAGCCCTCGGCGCCCGGCATCCGCGAGGCGTCGGCGGCCAGGGCCGCGTACTTCTTGTTGCCGATGTGCGCGAAGTTCGTGCCGTGCGGCGGCGTCGGGCCGGAGACGAACGGCCGCAGCTGCGGCGGGATGCCGAGGCCCAGCGGCATGACGGCGACGTCCCAGGACGCGTTGCCGGCGACGACCTGGTTGATGCCCATGTTGTCGACGCCGCGCAGCGTCACGTCGGCGCCGACGGCCTGCCACGCCTTCTGGATCAGCTCCGCCGCGGACGCGGCCGGCTGCCCGATCTGGCTGGGGTAGAGG
>NZ_JBHVHQ010000192.1:0-11627 GCF_042800135.1 Streptomyces sp. NPDC057654
CTCGTCCGGCTGACCGCCACCCTGCGCGTACCTCATGCACCTCACACAGACGGCGCACCGCGGCAACCTGCCCCTATCAGCAGCTACGACACCCCGAGTTCGAACTCAGTAGTTTGTCGGTCAGCAGCCGAGCCGATCGGAGAACCGTGTGAGTGTCCAACTGACCGTGGGGTCCACCGCGTCCCTGCCCGCCCTGGCCCTGCGCCCTTGGCAGGCCGATGACATCGACGCTCTCGTGTCCGCCCACCGGGACCCTGTCCTGCGCCGCTGGCTGAGGAATGTGATCAAGGACGATGTTGCTGCTCGCCATTGGCTCGACGACCAGCGTCAGGGCTGGGCCGACGGCACTCAGTTCGGCTTCGCCGTCACGGAAGATGCTGGTGAGGGCTTCGGCGCGGCGGTCGGCCATGTCGTGGTGAAGGTCGCGGACGAGGGCTCCGCGGAAGTGGGCTACTGGTCGGCAACCGAGGGCCGAAGTCGGGGACTGGTCTCCCGGGCCCTGGAGGCGGCCGTGCGGTGGGTCTTCAGCGAGGCGTTCCCGGTGTCGGTGGTGCGGCTGGACCTGCTCCATGCGGTGGGCAACCACGGTTCGTGCCGCGTCGCCGAAAGATGCGGCTTCGCTTTCGCAGCGATCCTTCCTCCCCAACCGCCCGCCTTCCCAAAGGAGGGCCATCTACATGTCCGCCACAGGCCGGCCGTGGCCT
Source organism: Streptomyces sp. NPDC057654 (assembly GCF_042800135.1). Classification (NCBI taxonomy): domain Bacteria; kingdom Bacillati; phylum Actinomycetota; class Actinomycetes; order Kitasatosporales; family Streptomycetaceae; genus Streptomyces; species Streptomyces sp. NPDC057654. The sequence goes on from NZ_JBHVHQ010000192.1 coordinate 705, forward strand.
GAGGGGTTTGAACCCGATGCGGGCGCGGGTGGGAGTGGGAGTGGGGGTGAGCCGGGCGGGCTTTGTATCTCGGGGAGAGGTCGGGCGAGGCGTAAGCCGAGGTCATGGCAGTATGTGCGGCATGATGACGACTCGAAAGGTCCATGCCGCGTAGGCGGCCAGGAAGTGTCCGGGCGAGCCTTCCCCGCCGGCGCCGGACACAGAACACCAGGTACATCGGCTGCCTGCCCCCGCGAGTGCTTTCCGAGGCCGATCGCCTGGAGCGCATCCGGAACTATCTTTATCCGGGAGACATCAGCGAGGCTGTCAGTCTCTGGGAGGAGTTCGTTCGTCGCCCCGACCGTGAGTTGTGGCGCGATTACGACGATCTCTGGCACCACAACGACTCGCTTTACCTCAGCTGGTATTGCTGCGGAAATCCCCTGGAATCCCGGCTTCTCCTCGAAACTGTCGTACAAGCCATGTCCCTTCGCGGGGCCCGCGAGTTTCAGAAGATCATCGACAAGCTCGATGCCTTCTGGACACCGCCTTCGCCATGGCCGGCGGTGCTCGGGAGGTGAAGGGCGGGGCGAGAGCGGCCCAAGACCACGTACGTAATGCCGAAAGCCGCTCGGTCAGCTCGGTGTCATGAGTGGGGCAGCTCGGCCTTGCGGGTGTTCTGGAAGGACTGCTGGAGCCACGTTCCGTTCCTCTTGGTCATCAGGTTGGTGTTGACGGACTTCGAGCCTGCTCGGCACTCGCTCTCCCCCTTCCGCAGCTGACAAGTGGTCCGGACGACGACGGCAGTCCGCCGGTCGATGAAGCGCACATGCTCGTCGAGTGTGCGGAGCGTGGTGTCGTCGATGTAGTGGTCGAAATAGAACTGCATTCCTTGCGCGACAGCTTTCTTCGTGCGCAGGTAATCGCCGTTGAAGGTGACGAGATCGGCGTCGTTGGTGAACGTGGAGGCGAACTCCGCGCCGTTCTTGTCGGCCCAGCCTCGCTCCTGTCGGCGAAGCAGCTCGTCGAACGCCGCTCGGTCCTGGTCCCGGTCCCGGTCGTTGCCCGGGTGCGGGGCCGCGTTCGGCGGGCGCGGAGGCGTGGCACGGGGGCTGACCGCGCCGGCGGCCAAGGCTGCCGTTCCGCCTAATAGGGCGGCAGCGGTCACCGTTCCTACAGTGAGCATGGTGATGGAGCGGTATCTCATCTGTTCCTCCTGGATGGGCAATGGACAAAGGAAGCTGATTCGTCGACCACCAACAGCGTCGGTGAGGCACCACTCGATGTCGTGCTTCTCCGGAAGGAGCCCGCCCCTGCCGCTTCCCTGAAGATCGCCCCCTGCGGGGCGGGAACCACACCTGCCGCCCGGATGCCCGCCTGCGCCTAATCACCAGCGGTCCGTGGCATCGGGTGGAATGTACCGGCAGTGCTCGGCAGCCCCTAGGGGGTGGAGCGAACCTGGTAGCTCTGCGGACCGAATTTGTTGGCGTTGCCCTTGATCGGAGTTCCCTCCGGGGTGAACGGGTGGTGGAAGGTGAAAGCGCGCGGCGCGGAGCCGTTGGCGTTGAGGTGTTCCAGCCTGGAGACCCCGTCCTGCCAGGTGGGTATCGTGCCGTCGGGAACCCACCAGAAAACGTAATTCGCGTGCCCTGTCCTTTCGAACCAGTCGTACCGCCTGTTCAGCGCCTCGCGGTGCAGACCTGAGTAGATGGCGTCGAAGGCGGGACCCAGGTCGGTCCAGAGTGAGAGCGTCGTGGCCAGGGCGGTGGTTTCCACCGTACGGCCCTTGCCGTACCAGACCGGTACGGCGAACTCGCCCCACGCACCCCAGTCCAAGTCGAAGTGCGAACCCCGGCCGCCGTCCGTCGCGTCGGCCGTTTCGGCTGTTTCGGCCGCTTCGGCATGGGCGAGGTATCCAGGATGCTGGCTGATCTTCCGGTAGACGGCCTCGCCGATGTCGTGGAACTCGCGTGTGAGAGGCGCGGGATCGGCGAGAGGCGATTGCAGGACGCCGAATGTGTACAGAGCAAGATGGGGCATACGTCTCTCCCTGGTCGGGTCGGGTCGGGGCCTGGTGTGGACCCGCTTCGGAGGCACGGGCTCGGGCACGGGGATGAGGACGCGTGGGGCGTACGCGATCAGCTCACCCCGTCGCGGGTGACTCTCGTCCTGAAGGAACTCCCGAGCGACCGTGGGCGATCGCCGAGGACCAGGTGAAGGTAGCCGCCTCTGCGGGCCATGTCGAAGTTGCGTTCTCCCTGCCCACGTGGCTTTGCCACCCGCCTGTGGCGGGTCAGGGAGCGATGGCGTACTCGGTGAAGTAGCCGCAGGCGGCGAAGCCGAGGCGGCGGTAGACGGGTTCCCCGTCGCCGGATGCCTGGAGCACCGCGGTCTCGCAGCCCGCGTCGCGGGCGGTGCGCAGGGCGGCCAGGGTGATGGCCCCGCCATAGCCGCGGCGGCGCTCGATGGCGAGCGTGGCGATGTTGTAGATCCCGGCGACGCCCGCGTGCAGGAAGACCTCGGCCGAGCAGACGGGCCGGCCGTCGACGTAACCGACCAGGTAGCGGGCGGGGCAGTCGGTGGCGAGCGCCAGGCCGGCGGCGTCGGCGAAGAACCGGCGCACTGTGGCGGCGGGCGGGTTCCAGTTCGCCGCGAGGACGGCGGCGTAGTCGGCGAGTTGCTCCGGAGCCGTCGCCAGACGGATCTCCAGACCGATCTCCAGACGGATCTCCAGGCCGTTGTCTACATGCGCCGTGGGGAGAGGACCGCGCAGATCCATCCACATGCCCGTCTCGGTCTCCGACGCCTCCAGGCCCGCGGCCTCCAGGCACCCGGCAAGATCGCCCGGCGTGGAGGCGGGGCCCACCCACCAGGAGAACGGCCGGCCGGTGGCGGCCAAGGTCCGGGCCGTCTCCGCCGCGCGGGTCGCGGCGGTGTCTGGGGTGAAGCGGGCCGCCGCGACGATATTGAAGGTGTCATCGGCGAGACCGCTGTCGGCGATCAGCAGGTCGTCGGTCTCGTCGACGGACGCGTTCTTCAGGTTTCGGTGCAGGTGGCAGGCGTGCTCGGCGAGGTTCTGCTCCATCGCGAGCGAGAGTCCCATTGATTCCATTGATTCCATGGCGAACTATTCCAGCATGCTGATGGGACACTCGCAGGTGCTTATTCCGCGCCGAGAAACTGGCGAGGCGGAGCCGGCCGGCACACGGACCTCGCGGACCTCGCGGAAGTCGCGGAAGGCACGACGTGAGTGAATAGAAGACATGCTCTTCGACTTCACGCACGACCACGACGGCGAACGGCTCAGCGGTGTGCACGGCGGCGGTGATGATTCCGAGGCCACCGCCGTGGTACTGCACGGGGCGGGAGCCGGCAGTACGGAGCGCCTGCGCCCGCTGGTGGAGGAGTTCGCGGCCCAAGGCTGTCGAGGGCTCGCTTTCAATTTCTCCGGGCACGGCGAAAGCTCGGGAAAACTCGGCGAGTTGAGTCTGCGGAGACGGTTCGAGCAGGCCGTCTCGGTGATCGACGCACATGCGCGGGCAGACGGGCCGCTTGTCCTGGTGGGGTTCAGCATGAGCGGCCAGACGGTGGCCGATCTCGTACGGCACTACGGCGACCGAGTGGCGGCGCTGGGCCTGTGCGCACCCGCCGTGTACGCGGCCGAGGCGTGGAACGTACCGTTCGGCGACGGGACCGGCCCGTTCAGCAAGATCATCCGGCAGCCGGACAGCTGGCGTGAAGCGCCCGCGCTGAACGCCTTGCGAGCGTACGAGGGCCGAGCCGTCCTCGCCGTACCGGGCACCGACACGGTCATCCCGCCCGCGGTGACCGAGTCCGTACAGAACGCACTGTCCGCCCGCGCCCACTACACCCGCCTCGACCTCCCCGACGCCTCGCACCAGCTGGGAAGGTGGCTCCGCGACCACGACGACGACCGCCGACGCTTCGTGACGGCGGTACTCACCGGCCTCGACGCCGGCGCCTGGTCGGCCACACGTACGTGGGTGGCGAAGCAGCTCGACTCCGGCCGATCCGTCACCGACTCGCGCTTCCTCTCCGGCGGTTCGAGCTCCCAGATGCGTCGGCTCACGCTCGACGACGGAGCGGCCCTGGTGCGGCGGACCTTCGTGAAGCCGTTCTTCCGCCATGCGGGGCCCGGATTGCTGGCCCGCGAGGCGTCCGTCCTGACGCTGCTCGCCGGAGAGGAAGGCATCCCGGCCCCCGAGTTCGTCGCAGCGGACGCCACGGCTGAACACTGCGACTACCCCACCCTGTTGATGTCCGCGCTGCCGGGCCGCGTCCGCGTCGACGAGGACGACCTCGAACGGCGCCTGGACCTGCTCGCGGCCCAACTCGCCCGCGTCCACGCCGTCGTACCGGCCGAGATGCCGCGTACGTACCAGGCCTGGACGTCACCGGAGCGCGTCCGCACCCCGGACGGCCCCCTGTGGAAGCGGGCCGTGGACGTGATCCGCCGCGACCCGCCGCCGTACGAGGGCTGCTTCCTGCACCGCGACTTCCACCCCGGCAACGTGCTCTTCACGGACACCGGCCCCGAGCTGCGGATCAGCGGTGTCGTGGACTGGGTCGAGACCTCGTGGGGCCCCGCCGACCTCGACGTGGCGCACTGTTCGACCGCGCTCGCGCTGCTGCACGGACCCGCGTACGGGCTGGACTTCCGCGAGCGGTACGAGGCACACGACGGCCGCGACCTCGCCGACGGCCCCGACCACCTGTACTGGCGGCTGCTCGACGCCCTCCACTACTGCCCCGACGCGGCGAACCTGGCCGGGCCGTGGCGTGAACTGGGACGGAACGATCTGACCGCTGACGTATTGGGCGAACGGCTGGAGGCGTACGTGGACGGGTTGCTGACCCGGTACGGCTGACGGGACCGCGTCTGCCGGCTACCCGCTACCCGTTACCGGCCGAGGGGCTCGACCGGTGGGAGATCACGGTGAGCTTCTTCTTCGCCAGTCCGGTCTGCCTGGCCTCCTCGATCGTCTCCTCGATCATCTCCTCGGTGATCCAGGAGGGCATGCTGATGAGCATGGTCCAGTCCCAGGTGCCCTTGGCCCCGCTCGCGAACGCCTCGGGGTTGTCCGCCCACCACAGCCCCTCCAGCGGCGCGACGACGAAATCGCTGCTGGGTGCTGAGCGCGTGGCGGCGAATTCGAGGGTGTACGCGACCGCGTACAGCGCCTCCACCGCGCGCGTATAGGCGGGGCGGGCGCCGTAGACCGCTTTGCTGAATCGGCTCCCTGTCGGAGCTCATCGTGCGATACACGTCATCGCTCTCCGGCACGCGATTGCGACGACTCCGTCGAAAGGCCCGGATGGAGTGGCCGATCAGGACCAGGGCGATTGCGGCCGATGCGTACCGGACCGCACTCCAAGTGACAATGACAGCCGTGGCCTGCCCGTCCGCCTCCACGCGAAGGCGCATGCCGGTCTCGAAGAAGGCCACCAATGGAACCGCGAGCCGGAAGGGAAGACTGAGAAGGCCGCGCCGCCGCGCAAGGTAGCCGCTGAGCCCCATGGGCACGCCAAGGACGACGGCGAATACCACCCAGACAACAATCCCCGGGGAGAACCCCTCACTGACCGTGCCGTGCGTACCGGGCGGGTTGTAGGGGCTGATGTGCTTGAAGCCGTAGTACGTGACGACGCCGACCGCCAGCCCTGCGAAGGAAAGGACGGCGGACATCGTTTTGGTGCGACAGCTGTAGCCCACGAGGAAGGCAAAGCAGGCCCAGGGCCAGCCACCGGAAAAGACGGTGCTCAGGGCGGAGCAGACGGCGTTGTCTCCCTTGCCGGCGACAGGGCCGATAAGCCCCAGCAGCAGCCCGGCCCCGAGAGATCCCGCGATCGGCGTGACGTAGGTGCGTAGAAGGTGGGCGATGGCCTTTTCCATTCCGTGGGCGTGGGCGGGTGTTTCGATCGAGTGGTGCCGGACGTGCCCATGCTGGCCAACGGGCCAGTCAGCGCCGCTTCTTGGCCTGGCGCGGCGGATGGCGTTGAACACGCTTTTCGGCGCACGTTCGCGGCCAGTGAGCGCGGGCCCCGGGATTTTCGCAAGGAGATCCGCTTCGGGGAAGGGGGCGGGGCGGTGCTGTGTGCGTACAGGTGCGGCACGGCTGGTGAAGCCGCGCTCAGCGCCCTCAGCGCCCTGGATCGCCGACGGCTGATGCGCCGGGGCCGGGTAGCGCGCGGGCGCACTCACGCACCACGCCCACTACCCATAGTCACCTTTTTCGGGACTTGACAACATTTCTGCTACTCGGTGTGGGCAGGGTTACTGCCATGAACGAAGAGTTCGGATACATCGAGTGACGATGACCGGCGAGGCCGAGGACAGAGTGAGCGTCCTGCCGTTCGGGGCATCGAGTGCGGGGCTCATCCGGCGAGGGGACCACGCACTGTTCGGAATCAGTACAGGCAACAGCTACTTCAGCCTGCGGCGGGTTGCACAGGCGCTGACCTGGGCACTGGAGCGCTTCGCCGTCGTGGACATAGTGGTGGCGGACGTCGCGCTGGAGGCGACGCTCGAAGCCCTCGGATACGAACCCACAGCCGCGCGCAAGAGCGTGGCCAAGCAGCTCAGCGGGGTGCGACGGCGCATCGACGGCGCCCTCGCGGACCTGGGCGCGGCGGCGGACCGCGTCCGGGCCCGGCCGCTGTCCAGCTTTCTCGACCAGCCCGACTACCGGGAGGTACGGGCCCGGACACGCGTGGCCCTCCGCAACGACCTGGAGCTGCGCTCGGTCCGGGACGCCACGGCGTACCAGTTCCTCGCCAAGCGACTGGCCCCCGGCGCTCTGCCCACCGCCCCGCAGGTGCAGGCGGCACTCGCCTATGTGGACGCGGAGTTGCCGTTCGTCGTGGACACCCCGGAAATTCTCGGCGTCGCCTCATCCGTCCACTGCTACCACTCCCTCCTTCCGCTGGGCCGCCTGCTCTATGGCGACCGCCAGGACGGACTACGGCCGGCCGCCAACCAGGGCTACGCCATCGTCGAGTGCCGCGACTGACCTCAGCAGCGCATCGCCGGTCCTGCCTGAAAGGCCCCGCCCGAAAAGACCCGCCTGAATAGAACCCGCCCGAATAGAACGCGCCCGAATAGACCCGCCCGAAATGAAGCAGCCCCCAAGACCCGCTCAAAAAGAAACAGCCCAAAAAGACCCGCCCGAATAGGACGGAACACCATGACCTCACCCCCCGCCTCCACCCCCCTCCCCCCGTACGCCGAGGTCCAGTGGCCGCTGTCCCGGCGCGGCGACGTCGTCCCCGCCGAGTGCGCGCGGCTGCGCGAGAAGAGCCCCGTCGCGCGCGTACGGACCCTCACGGGCGACGACGCCTGGCTGGTCACCAGCTACGCGCTGGCCCTGCGCGTCCTGGAGGACGAACGCTTCAGCCTGTGGGACACGGCGGCGCCCGAAGTGCCGCGTCAGTACGCGCTGACGATCCCACCAGAGGCCGTCAGCACCATGGCCAACATCAACAGCGCCGGGCTGCACCAAGAGGTGCTGCGCGCTTTGGGGCCCCGCTCGGGCCCGGCGTCGGCGCAGTGGATGTCCGCGCGGGCCCACGAACTGGCCGACGCCATGGCGGCGGAGGGGCCGCCGGTGGATCTGCGGCAGCGGTTCGCGGAGCCGTACGCCGCCGCCCTGATGTGCGAAGTGCTCGGCCTGCCCTACGAGGACGGACTGCGGCTCATGCCCGGCCTGGACCTCGGGTTCCTCACCAGCCCCGCCGTCTTCGAGGGCTGCACCGCCAACTGGGACAAGGACTACGGTTACATGCTCCGGCAGGTGCGCGCCGACCCCGGCGAGCAACGGGGCCTGATCCGGCGGCTGTGCGAACTGCGCGACGATCCGAACCGGGACGGCGGCGACCTGACCGACGAGATGCTCGCCGCGACGGTCACCTCCCTCTTCGGCGCGGGCGCCATGAGCACCTATGTGTTCCTGCTCCACGCCGTGCTGGTCCTCGTCCGTCACCCGGAGGCGATGGACCGGCTGCGCGCGGAGCCCCAGATGATGCCCCAGGCGGTGGATGAGCTGATGCGTGCCACGCTGTCGATCGGCGACGGACTGCCACGGATCGCCCAGTCCGACGTGCACCTCGGTGACGTGCTGGTACGGGCCGGAGAGCTGGTCCTGGTCTGTGTGGAGGGCGCCAACTTCGATCCCGCGCAGTTCCCGGACCCCGACCGGTTCGACCTGGACCGTACGCCCAACGCGCACCTGTCGTTCGGAGCGGGCCAGCACTACTGCCCCGCATCCACGATCTCCCGCGCCCACACCGCCGAGGCTCTCACCGTGCTCCTCGAACGCTTCCCGCGGCTGCGTCTCGCGGTCCCCGTCGACCAGCTCGCGTGGCGTACGGGCAACATCAAGCGCATCCCGGAAAGGCTCCCGGTCCTGTGGTGATCTCCCCCGAAGGCGCCCACTGGGCCGATCTGTTCGACTCTTTGGGCCTGGAGTACGAGCGGTCCTTCACCGGCAAGAGGCAGGCGCAGATCGATGCCGTCGCGGAACTGATGTGCCGCCTGGCCCCGGGCGCCCGCGTCCTGGACGTGGGCTGCGCCTCCGGCCGCCCCACCACCGAGCAACTGTGCGCGGGCGGCATGGACGTCACGGGCATGGACGTCTCACCGGTCATGCTGGAGCACGCCCGGCGCCAAGTGCCCCAGGCGCGCTTCGTCCTGGCCGACCTCTTCGTCTTCGACGACATCGAGGCCCTCGACGCTCTCGGCGTCCACGACGCCGCGGTCTGCCTGTTCTGCCTCGTCAACCTGCCCGGGCCGCGCTTCGTGGACGGGCTCAGGCGCCTCGCGGCCCTCACCCGCCCGGGAGGCACCCTCCTTGTCGCCGTCCCTGAGATCCAGGGGACGGAGGAGGTGCGGTTCATCGAACGGACCTACCGCCCCGCCCGCTGCCTGAGCGAGGACCTCCACCGGTACGCGCGCCAAGCCGGCCTGGAAGTCGAACGCGTGGAGACCCGTACGGAACCCGCGCCCGACGGCCAGGCCGAACCAGGCACCATCCTGTTTCTGTGGGCACGAAACCCCGAATCATGACACCGGGCACCGGGCACCGGACCCGTAAATGACTTTTGGGCCGCGGGCACGCTTGGCTGCGGTGTGGTGTGGTGTGGTGCGGGTGCGGTCGTTCATCCGGTGAGGGCGAGGCTACGCATCGCCAGTACGCCGTGACTGGGGCTCAGCCCGGTGAACGGGGTTGTCCAGGGCGGCTCCGATGCCGTGATCACAACAGTCACGTCGGGCTCACCGCACCGGGCCATCGGGCCAACAGGCCCTGCCCGCAGGCTTCCCTGACTCAATGGAACTCGTGGACCAACTCGATCTCACCGACGATGTGGGCGTTGAAGTCGTCCAGCTCCTCGGCCGGAACCCAGAGTTCGAGGATCGTCTGACCGCCCGCTTGTTGGATGGGATACCGGCTCACGAACTCCGACTCGACCTCAAAACGAGTGACGAACCCGGCTCCGTCGTGCTTCACGTTCCAGTCCCGCGCGATCCTGATCGCGTAGTCCTCGTTGAGGACCGGGTAGAAGATCGGCTGCTCGGGCAGCCGAGGCGGCCACGCGCGCCAGTTCAGCCCACGAACCAGATCCAGCTCCTTGGGGCCAGTGGGGCGCCACAGGGTCGTCGTTGCTTGCTGGCTGGTCATGTGAATCGCTCTCTGAATGTAGGTCGCCGGTACGGCGCGTCGGGAGACCGGACGATACCGGCACACAAACCTGCCAGCTACGCAGTTTCCGCACACTGACCGCTCCGTGACCAGCAGTTACGGGACAGCCCTTGGCTACCCAAGCGGCTGACGGGGCTCGCAGTTAGCTGCTACTGGTAGGTAGGGTGCGATTGCCGCCCGACAAAAGCGCCTTTTGGGGCGCGGAATTGGGCGGCAACCGCACTCTGTTGAACGGCGGACCTGGCGCATCGGGCATACCGGGCGCAGTGCCCGTCTGGGTGGCGTTCCCCCGGCCGTGGGCGCCTCTTGTACGGGTGGCAACCGCCCCCGGGGGAGGGTCACCTTGAGGCGGCGCGGAGCGCGGCGCTCCCGTACCTGTACTCGTACCCGGGGTCGGTTTGCTGCCTGTGGCCCGGGGTGCGGGAGAGGTTAGGGGCTGGCTGCTGCGGGGCCTTCGGGTGCGGGTGCGCCTCGGACCCTTCGGGTCCACAGCGCGGGCGGTGGTTGGGTGGGGCGGTATTGCGCCCGGCCGGGTGCTGCTTTCGTCTCGGACCCTCCGGGTCCAGAGCGCCGGCAGCGGGAGGGAGGGGGGCGGGCTGATCTCGGTGTGCTGCCTGCTGCCCGGTGGGTGGCCGAGGTCAGGACGGGCTCCGCTGCGCTGCGCCGCTGGCTGCTGCCGCGATGTGGTTGCTGCGGGGGCTTCAGGTGCGGGGGCGTCTCGGGCCTGCGGCCCACGGCAGCCGAAGTGACAGGGCGCGCTGCGCTGCGCCTGGGGTGCTGGCTGTTCGGGGGCGGTTTCCGCACGTAGATGAGGGGCCCACGGCTGGGGAAACCCCACTCTGGCGGCGAGTGCGCCCGGCATGTCCGATACGCCAGGTCCACCCTTCAACAGAGTGCGATTGCGGCCCGATTCGGTGCCCGAAAAGGAACTTTTGTCGGGCGGTAACCCCACCCTACCTACCAGTAGTCACCTGCGGAGCGCAGCGGAGCCTCCTGTGGTCCTAGCTACCGCCCCACCCTCCACTACAGGTGCAGCAGCCCCAGCGGCACAGCGAACCAAGCCCGTGGCCGGTGGATGCGGCAACACCTGCACTGCGGCTGGGGGCTCCGACCGCCCGGGGCGGTTTCCGCCCGCAGGAGAGGGGGCCAAGGCTGGGGAACCCCGCCCTAGCGGAGAGTGCGCCCGGTATGCCCAGTGTGCCAGGTTCACTGTTCAACAGGGTGCGGT